>JAUVKG010000060.1 GCA_030596365.1 Chlamydiota bacterium
AGCGATGCAGGACTTGGAGATTATCAATGGTCTGATATGCCCAATTCCATTAATGATGCCAGCCCGACAAGTCAGAAGCAAGCTGTTGGGCAACTAATATATCACGCCGGCGTAACTATGAACATGAATTTCGAAGCAACTGGTTCGGGTGCATTCAGCGAAAATGTTCCCTCGGCCTTAAGAACATATTTTGGTTATTCCAGTGGAAATCTTAAATATCGTTCGAGTTATTCTGATTCTGAATGGTACACCAGACTCTACACAGACATCAATAATTCGCGACCTGTTTACTATGCTTTCCGCAACGACCTCAACCAAGGGCACGCGGTAGTGTGTGACGGCACACGCAATGACAATGAGATTCACATCAATTTTGGTTGGAGTGGAACTGCAAATGCGTGGTATAACATGAATAGTGTTGGAGATTGGAATTATACTCACAGGGCAATTTTCGAAATATATCCATCCGGCGGCGGAGATACTTTCAGCATTCTAAAGCTCAAAGGGAAAGTGGATTGGAAAAAGAATCCTGGCTATGGCAATGATACGATACTATGTAAAATTCCCTGCTTTCTGCCGGATTTATTATTTCTGGAAGACTGCGGGAATATCTCAAAATTTTTGATCTTCGACGGTGGAGCCGGTAGAGTATCAGGTTCTGCAGGTGCATTCAAATCAATGAACAAGAAAGGCACAGTTGTTAACCTTCAATATAAAAGTACCATCGGCAAGTATAAGGTTAAAACTAAGTTAAAGCTTAAAAACGGATATCTTTATGCAATGCGTAAAATGAAAAATGGAAATGCCAGCGATACAAAATTTAACGTCGGAAACTCCGATTCCGGTGGATGGCAGCAAAAACAAATAGATGTTGAAGTGAATCTGACGTATGGTAGCGTATCTGTTCAGGGGAAAGATACTACCACCATACAGTACAAAACTATTGCTGACAAAAAAACACAAATTAAGTAATGTCTAACCATTAAAAGGAAAAAACATCTAATGAATACCTGTCTACGAATATTTGCATTCCTCGTTTTTGCTGCTGCTTCTGTTTATGCGGCACCTGATCATCACTGGCATTTTGATAATGATTTTATAGACTCAATAAATTCCAGCACAGGCTCCGTGGTCGGAAGTATTACTTTTGATAACGGGCAGGTCGGCCCTGCGGGTTTATTTAATGGAACGTCGTATCTTGATGTTGGTTCTATCCTGAATGTTACTTCATACACGAAGGCTGCGTGGATCTACAGAACAGGCGGGGTATTCAACAACATACTCAGCGGTAATAACAGCGGAAACAAACACGCGCTTTTGGTGGCGGAAGGCTATAACTTCCAATTAACATCCGGGCATAATGGTTTATGGAGTGCCGTTCGCGACAATGTAACTATTCCCGAAGATCAGTGGCAGCATGTCGTTGTTACTTACGATGCAAGTGAGAACGGCGGAACTATGCGGCTTTACCGGAACGGCAGACCGGTTGGCGGAACACCGGTTGCTACCGGCCTTGCACCGCCATCCGGCGGATTTGTGGAGATCGGCGGATGGGATGGAACAACTCATGGATTCAGCGGACGCATTGATGATGTCGGGATTTGGAACCGACCACTCAGCGAGGAAGAAATTGCCGATTTGTTTGCAGAAGGCGCACGCGGGCACGATATTCAGGGCGAAACCAACCATGCTTTTTCTGTCTATAAACAGGTGGCCGAGGCCAATGACTATTCCATAGTTTACCGCTATGAACTGCCGGTCTCTACTGCTTTTGGTTCAAGCGGCAAACCTGCATACATCTTTGACAATTCTTCTGCTTATGGCAACAAACTGGCATTTGACCGGCAAGCTTATTATCTCGAATTACATGAAATAGGAGCGGCAGATACACAATGGGTATTCGTTTCTTTTGATCCGATAACCGATGATGCATCGAAAATAGGCATTCCCATCTATGCATCCGGAGTGCAATTTCAGCAAATTTTGCAAAATATGAATGTTACGGCATCCGGTTCCTATGTGACCGAAGGTACTAATCTGACTACCGGCAATATCGAGTTCTGGGGATTAAATTACAACTATATCAACAACGCAAATATACCGAACGCGAGTGATTCAGTATGGGATGTTGGAGACAAACCGGAATTAGGAGGATACTACGGTTGTATGCAGATTCATAACCACGCGGTGAATGGATCGGCGAATACTGAAACTATCTTTGCATATAACAGATGGGGCGCAGGAGGGATAAGCGATTTGGGATTTGGCAACCGCCCAGTGGGAAACACCGACTGGACATTTGCCTTTAACGCAAACACATACGACACGCGCATACTGTATGTGATGACAAGGGATGTTCCGTTACCCGATGTGAGTTTTATAAGTGCACCAAAATCCCTTCAACTTTACGCAAGAGACTTAGTAACCGGTATAGCAACTGTTACTATCGATGGCGTTGTTATCGAGGCAGGATGCACCGAAATGACCGTTACGACATTTAGGAATTCCGAGATCTACACTAACCTGACCATAGCCTTGACAGGTGCGGGCAATGAATCGTTTGATTTTGCAATTCCCATCCATGCTGAGTTGGCGAGATACGATTTCACGGTTACGGTAACATGCAATGGATTACAGTATGATGTGCTAAAAGCTTCTAACGTGGTTGCAGGCGACACACTGCTGGTTAATGGGCAATCCAATGCAGTAGCTATTCGGTTAAGCGACAGCGCGAATGATAATCAGAGCACATGGCTGCGGTCATTTGGCACACGAACGGAAAGCATTCCCGGAGTATCCGCTGACATGACCTGGCATCTTGCTGAGGGCGATCTTAACCAAGCTCCCGGAGCGGTAGGACAGTGGGCTTTGCATATGGGAAATCTCCTGATACAGTCCAACGGAATACCAATGTGTATTATCAATGGAGCATATGGCGGGAAAGCTATCGGTTACTTCCAGCGTAATGACAGCAATAAAGAAGACCTTTCCACTAACTATGGCCGGCTTCTGTATCGCTCTCGCCAGGCAGGAACAGATCAAGCCGTTCGAGCTGTTCTATGGTATCAGGGGGAAAGCGACGGTACTAATGCTGAGCAACACAAGCAGGGATTTATCGCTTTATACAATGATTGGGAAAATGACTATCCGACATTGAATAACGTTTACATTTGCCAAATTAAAAATGGGTGTCCTTCTTACGATGGCAGCATCGAACTAAGGGAACGTCAGCGACGGATGCCCGAGAAATTGGCGAAGGTACAGGTCTTATCAACAAGCGCCTTGCAACATTTCACTGATAATTGCCATTTCCCTTACGAGGAGGGCTATCGTACGCTGGGTGAGTATTTCACACGGCTGATTCTGCGTGACCTTTATGGTTTCGTTATGCCAAGCCAGATTGACGCACCAAATTTCGGTACTGCATACTTCGCAGATGCATCTAATACACTTGTCCGTTTTGCATCACGCAATATAAATGATGTTTTTTCCGTCGACGCGGGATCAGAAAGCGATTTCAGAGTCGAAGGGGTAAGCGGCGCGGTGATTTTAAGTGTCACTGCGAACAATCATTATTTGGACATCCAATTCGACCGGGATGTGAGCGGGGCTACGGGTCTGACTTACAACGGTCATCCGGGTGGTGCTCCTTATATAAAAAACGAACAAGGTGTCGGCCTGCTCTACTTCCATAATGTACCTATTTTACCTGAGCCGGGAATAATTTTTGTAATGCTGCCGGTATATATATTGGGAATTCGCCGAGTAAAGCTTGCAAAAGATATTTATTTCGATCCGGATATTCCGATTGCCTGAAAGGCAAATTCATCGATTCCCCCTTGGATTTTATCCCGATTATTCCATCGGGAAAAGGGGGTAAGGGGGATTTAAATCTCTCTGCCGCTATAGCGGGTACTCCCCTTTCGGGAGTCTGAAAACACTTTTTAAGAAACAACTAATTATGAAAAAAATATTATTCTTATGTACGGGTAATTCCTGTAGGAGTCAAATGGCTGAAGGATGGACAAAATTTCTGAAAAAAGATGAAATCGAAGCTTATTCAGCAGGAATCGAAACACATGGTTTAAACCCTTATGCTGTAAAAGTTATGGCGGAATCCGGCGTGGATATTTCTAATCATAAATCAACAAATGTAAAAGATTTTATTGACGTTGATTTTGATTATGTAATTACAGTATGCGGGCACGCGAATGAAAATTGTCCGGTCTTTCCCGGTAATGCAAAGATTATTCATGTAGGTTTTGATGATCCGCCAACATTGGCATTAGAATTGAAAACAGAAGAAGAAAAATTAAATTGTTATCGTAGAGTTCGCGATGAGATAAAGAATTTTATTGAGAAGAAACTGGCGGAAATTATCAAGGACTAAAAGGACGGCAAGGACAGCAAAGATTCAATCGACAGGAAATGCATTTGAGTTCTTGGTGTCTTAGAGTCTTAGTGGCTAAAAAAATTTATTAGGCAAAATCATTTAGTGGCAAAATGATTTTAAAAGATAAAAATTATATTATAAATAAAAAATATTTTCTTTCCGTGTAAATCTGTGTGCCGTGCCCGGAGATTTTCGGGTTCCGTGGGCAGTAATATTTCTGTGGGACAATAGTGAAATTACTATGAAAAAGACTAAAAAACAAATTCAGAAAATAACTTTTGCAGGCTTGTTTATTAATCTGGCATTGTCAGCTTTGAAATGTTCTGTTGGTTATTTATATAAAAGTCAGGCGCTGTTCGCTGACGGTATTCATAGTTTGTCAGATATGGCTACTGATTTAATAATAATTATCGGCGCGAACTTCTGGGAACAGCCTGCCGATGATTGTCATCCCTATGGTCATGCAAGAATTGAAACACTGGTCACTATTATCATCGGCGCAACATTAGCCGGTACGGCATTATTTATTGGTTGGGAAGCAGTTATAAGTTTTAGTGATAGTCAAGATAAAAATCCCGGATGGATAGTTTTTATTGTGGCTTTAATTTCAATAATTGTTAAAGAAAGTCTTTATCATTGGACAATTTCAAAAGGTAAAAAATTGAAATCTTCCGCGCTGATTTCTAATGCGTGGCATCACCGCTCGGACGCTTTGAGTTCCATTCCTGTGGCAGTAGCGGTCATTGGAGGATTTTTGTTTCCAACTTTAAGATATCTTGATCAGATCGCTGCACTTCTTGTTTCTGCAATGCTTCTTAAAGCCGCGTGGTCAATTGCCCGACCGGGAATTCTTGAAATATGCGAAGAGAGTGCGGGAGCGGAAACGGAAAAGTTTTTAAAAGAGTTAGCTGCTCAGATTCCGGAAATTAAGGAAATTCACGCGATAAGAACCAGACGGTTAGGCGGTTCTGTTCTTGCGGATTTGCATCTTCTTGTTGACCCGAATATCAGTGTTGAAGCAGGTCACAAGATAGGAGGAAAGTTTAAGAAATTAGTTTTGGATTCTGATAATAATATTGTTGATGTCTTGGTGCATGTCGAACCCTTCACGCAACGGTAATCCGTGGTCCGTGGTCCGTGGTCCGTAAATTACTCATTATTTTGAAAGAAGAAAAAGTCAAAATGATTAGAGTCAAAATGATGAAGAAAAAAATATAATACGAATTTATTTATTTCACCACGGCTAACGAAGTAACGTTGTACTCACGTTCATCATTATTTTAATACAAATAAATTTTATTTATTAATAAAAATATTTAATCGTACTGCAATTATTATTTAACGATTGAAACGATTGAAACGATTTAGTAATTTAATTATTTTGCCTTTAATAATATTATATTTAATCGTACTGCAATTTAATCGTACTGCAATTATTATTTAACGATTGAAACGATTGAAATGATTAAAATGATTAAACGATTTGATGATTTAATTATTTTTCCTTTAATAATATTATATTTAATCGTACTGCAATTTAATCGTACTGCAATTTAATCGTACTGCAAATTAATTGCACGGAACTTACAAAGAAAACAAAAAAGAACGTATTGTATAAATTTTTTCCCGTCGACTGCTGTTAATGGTTCTGCCTTTTTCTTGCTTCGGATAATGCCTTTCGGAGTTCGGTGATTTCGCCGTTATAAAGCCCGTTAGTATAATTCCAAACCCAAAGCAGGGATCCCGCATAACCTGCATCATAACATTTTTTTCTTAATTCTAAAACTTTTTCAGCTCCGTCTTTGTTGTCTTTCGCCTGGTAAATAAAAACACCATATTCACCAACAAAAGCCGGCAGACCTGATTTGTCTATTGCGTCCAATTCGTGAGCATCGCGGTTAATTAACAATTTATTTCCCCAGGGATAAACGTGGATATCAAGAAAATCTATTTTGCTTTTCGGAGAAGCAAAAACAGAAGGTCGGGGAGGAAATCTGGCATCGGGATTCTTGCTGACCTTTATTCCATTTATCGGTTGCCTTTCGTGAGCGTCGGAAGTCCACATACCTATTGTAACAAGTCCGTTCGGGTCTTCTTCATGAATTACGTCAGTAAGTTGATTTGCCCAATAAAGAAAAGATTCATCAGCGCATTTCTGACGCGAATCAAAGTCGGCCATATCATAAGATTTCCCGTTCGCGACTTTTATAATACCATTAGTAAGATTAAAAGGAGCACTCATTGAATAGAGACAAGTTTCATTAGCAAGCGACCATCCGAGAATGGTGTTTAATAAATTTGGATCAGCGGCTTTGATAAAGCGAATAGTGTCGCGTGCAGCCTGTTTTCTGGCGTCAATAAATCCCTGTAAAAGAATGTCGGCATTATGGTCGGTAATTCTTTTATCGGCGTTTTTAATTCCTTTTATGGCTATTGCTTTATATTTCGCATTCGCGGGTTTTAAATCTAAAATAGGAACAACATAAATTTTGTGTTTAGTTGCTAAGCGCAAGAAATCACAGAAGTTTTCCATATATTCTTTGTTGAGAGTTTTGGCGTCAGTACCACCCCAGATTCCGTTACCTTTATGATCGGTTCCCCATAGCCACACACGAACAGTATTAGCGCCGAGGGATTTCATTTCTGCAAGGACTTTGTCTATTCTTTTTGAATTATAAGTTCCGATATTAAAAGTAGCGTGAGCAAATCTACTATCATAAATATCGCCAACGGTATGATTATAACCTTCCGGAACGAAAATTTTCCCGGATTTTTCATAAACGAAATGTCCGGGTTTACCTTTTCCCTGTTTAACAGTAATTTTCGGAAGAGGTTTTACACGTGTTTTAATTTTTGGTTTTATATTCATTATTTTTTGTGTGTAAGAAACAGGAGGGGCTTTAATTCCTTTAAATTTTATATTGTCAAAAGAGGCTATGTTACCATAATTAATCAAAGAAACATGACCGCTTTTGTATTTTTCACTTTTAAGTTCTGCAACTTTTTTTCCGTTAACATAAATTTGCATCAATGGACCTGCCATTTTCACGCTGAGTTTGTTGCTTTTTTTGTTTGGAACCGGAGTAAAAACACCGCCGGTTTTCATCTCCGTATTCATGCAAATAGCAGTTACAGCTCCGTGAGGATAAAGAATTACAAGATAACCGTTATTCCATGGGGCTTCATACATTGGCATTTCAGAGCGGAGATGAAATCCTGCCCAGGTTGATTCAGGTGCGAGGTATTCTTTATTTATTTCTATATCAGCTTCGATAACAAAATCATTAACGGGTCCAAAACCGGAAACAAACATCCCGCTGTGGGAAATTTTATCATCACTAACTAATTTCCCGTTTTTAACTTTCCAGGTATCGGTTTTCAAGAGCCATTCACTTGGGATTTTACCGTCAGAAAAATCCCAATGACCGCTGAATTTTGAAGCGGAGTTTTTTGGAGCGGCCTGACATGCTGTAACAGAAAAAAGCAAAGTGCCGAACAGTAATTTAATAATATAAGATTTTAGTTTCATAAAAATTCTCTTACAAGCGGTTAAAATTATTCTGCAAAGTATTATCTCGTACTTATATTATAACAAAAAAGTTTTGTTGCTTTCAATCGCTGTTTTTTGTATAATAAAAGTTATGAAAAATAAAACAAAAATCACACAAACTATGTATCGCATAATACTGACCACAATTCTTGCAGCTTTTCTTTTTACTGCTGCTTTTGCCAATGCTGATCCGCTTGATGAAACGTATCGCCAGACTTTTTACATAACCACAATAGGCGGTTTCAGCACTGCAGCCGGAGTAAATAATATTTTTGATTATAAATCTAATATGCTGGCTAAGGTTGGCGGAGTTATGCCTAAAAACATCAAAGTAGGCTATTCGAGAAGCTTTTGGCCGCTTAACCAAACTCAGGGATCTTATTATGATTATTTATTTAATCAGGCGGGCGCAGACTCACTTATAGATTTGGCGGTTGTAAGCGATACGCCTTACGGAAGCCATATAAACGGTATGCCGTGGGGAGACAGCGCTGACCAGTCTCTTGATATTCTTCACAATTTTCTGGAAAAATATAATGGCGGAATTTATGTGCAGAAAGATAGAAATGGTAATATTCGCCAGGCTGCTCTGGAGCAAACTCCTTATGCTGACGAACAGGCGGGAGGTTTTTCGCCTTTTCTTGAAATGCAGCTTACTCTATCGCGGAATGCTGATTTGGTTCAGCAGTATGTCGGACGAAACAACAGAACCGCAGCGCGGCTTTTGAAATGGTATCGCGAACAGCATCCTGATCTGATAGTTTTTGGCAGTATGTCTTCGGAATATCATCAAAATGTAGCAGCAAACCATGAATATTGCGATTACAGCGACTGGTCAAAACAGGAATTTCGCGACTGGTTGAGCGGAGATGGACTTTATGTCGGCGAAGCACAGTACGTTAGTTTGGCGGCTTTTAATTCCGCGTTCGGACTTTCGTATAGCTCGTGGAGCGAAGTTGAACCGCCGACAGCATTAAACTGGACAGCTGGAAGTTATTGGAGTAAATGGCATGAGTTCCGCATAGCACAAGCAAGAAACATTGAACAGGCTCAGATTGACTGGACATACGAAGCCGGAATAAGCCCTGATCGAAATTTCGGTCATCAAATTCCTTTTACCCCGGGTGGTTCTTCGCAACAAAAATATGCATGCGACTGGACAACTACTTTTTGCGATAATGGAGCTAATGGAATAACAACTTATGGAGCTAATTCCTGGAGTCCGACTATTTTCAATGCAATATATTCCAACGATAAAAACTGGGGTATTTTTGAGTATAATCCATTAAGTTCTTATGCGACTTGCCTTTCAGCCTTAAATGCTGTTTGGAATTATAAAGGACACATTCTTTGCCCTTACAACTGGTACGGTCAACCAACTTACCAAATTTATGACACTGATTTTGGAACGGCTTTGCAGCAATTTATTTCCGACCATTCAGGTGATAAATATTCGGGGCTGAAAAGTTATGAATCCGCTCCTGCAGGAAGAGATGTTATTTGGGCGATGAGCGAAACTGATGATATAGAAAGTTCAGCGGATATTGCATCGATTTATTTTACAAATGGAATTATGAGTGGAGATATTAGTGGAAGTGCTCCGGAAATTTCTCTTGAACTTAACGAATCAAAACATGTTTTAAAGTCTGAAGGTTATTATTCCTGCTCATTCAGAATTTACGTTGAGAATCCGGCTGGAGTTGGCTCGGTTGCATGGCATGACAGTATTGGCGGAGAAAATCACTCTGTTACATTTATTCCAAAAGCGGGTTGGAATATTTACAAAATAAATTTGGCGAAAAATTCCGGTTGGCAGGAAAAAGGAATTGACATTATTAAATTTTTCCCGGGCGCGGCAACCGGAAGTGAAATAAAAATTGACTGGTTCAGATTTGAAGCAAATCATTGCTGGAATTTTGATGATCCCGGAGAAATATTTGGTGTTTCTAATATTTCGGGCGGAGAAATTACAAATAGCATTTTCAGCGGAACGGACAATAGCGGAGATGGTTACGCGTATCTTTCTATGGATAAAGATCCTGCCGACCGCGCTTTTATTGATACTGAATTCTATAAAAAAGTCCGCGTGAGAATGAACTGCTCTGAAAATGCAAGTTGTCAGATCTACTGGTGGACACGCGAAACAGGAAATACACCTTTTTCTCATAGCGTTCCTATTCAGCCTGGTTGGCAGACTTATGAAATTGATATGTCATCAGTTGCAAACTGGGAAGGGAAAATAGACAGGTTTAGAATTGACCCTGTAAATAAAAATGGCGCTTCTTTTTCTATTGAATATGTCAGTGTTTCACCGGAACTTTTGCCGCCGCGAATTGCTAATTCCGACTTTATTGTCAATTCTCCCAATTTGATTTTTTTATGGG
>JAUVKG010000302.1 GCA_030596365.1 Chlamydiota bacterium
TAACAGTATGGTTATAAAATTTAAGTTCTTCCGGCAGATTCTCGTTAAATATAACACGTCCTGCAGTCGTGATAACCGGTTTCTTACTTTCCGGGAACATAACTTTAATTTCCGTATGAAAAGTAATTGCATCATTATCAAGCGCGCGATGAACTTCGTCAGGAGCCAACACGCCAACTTTAGCTTTCGAATGTTCTTTAAGCCACAGATCAATTGTAAGATAATAAATTCCAAGAACCATGTCCTGAGTAGGAGTCATAATTGCTTTACCAGATGCCGGCGAATAAATATTATTAGTAGCAAGCATCAGATTTTTAGTTTCCCATTGCGCTTCTTTAGAAAGAGGAACATGGACCGCCATCTGATCGCCGTCGAAGTCAGCATTAAATGCCGCACAGACGAGGGGATGAACTCTAATAGCGTTTCCTTCAATAAGTACAGGTTCAAAAGCCTGGATACCAAGTCTATGCAAAGTAGGCGCACGGTTAAGCATTACCGTATGTCCTTTAGTAACTTCTTCGAGAATATCCCAAACTTCAGCGGGTTCGCGCTGAATAAGTTTTCTTGCGGCTTTAACAGAATTTGCCATACCTGATTTAACAATAACAGAGGCAACGAAGGGCTGAAAAAGTTCTAACGCCATTTTCTTGGGAAGCCCACATTGGTGAACTTTCAATTCAGGCCCGACAATAATAACTGATCGTCCCGAATAATCGACGCGTTTACCGAGCAAGTTTTGTCTGAAACGTCCTTGTTTGCCTTTAAGATTATCGCTCAAAGATTTAAGTGGTCGATTTGACGGACCTGTAACAACATGACCGTGACGGCCATTATCGATCAGAGCGTCAACGGCTTCCTGAAGCATTCTTTTTTCATTTCTGATAATAACTTCCGGAGTTCTTTGACTAAGCAAAAGTTTTAATCTGTTATTACGATTAATAACTCTTCTATAAAGATCATTCAAGTCAGAAGTAGCAAATCTGCCGCCATCAAGTGGAACAAGTGGTCTCAAATCAGGCGGAATAATAGGAATCGCCTCAAGTACCATATGTTCACATTTACTTACTGAATGCCTGAATCCTTCGATCACTTTCAACCGTTTAGCAATTTTTCTTCTCATCGGTACCGAACGGGTTTTGTGGATTTTCACATAAAGTTCTTCGGCACACTTATCTAAGTCCTGTTCTATGAGAAGACGTTTAATTGCCTCAGCGCCCATACCGACTTCAAAAGAAGGCCCATGTTTTTCTACATAGTCTTCATATTCCAATTCATTGATCAGCTGGAATTTTTTTAGTTCAGTTTTTCCGGGGTCAAGAACGATATAATCTTCAAAATAAATTACGCGCTCCAGTTTTTTAGTTGGAAGGTCAAGAACCGTTCCGATTCTGGAAGGCATAATTTTAAAGAACCAAATATGAGCTATCGGAGCTGCAAGCTCGATATGTCCCATACGTTGACGACGAACTTTCTTTTCAGCGACTTCCACGCCACATCGTTCGCAAACGATACCGCGATATTTAATTCGTTTATATTTACCGCAAGCACATTCCCAGTCTTTCACAGGCCCGAAAATTCTTTGACAGAACAATCCGCCTGTTTCCGGCTTATATGTACGGTAATTAATAGTTTCGGGTTTTTTAACTTCACCATTTGACCATGAACGCACAACATCAGGAGATGCTATTTGTATAACTACCTGGTCAAGAGAAACTTGTGCAGGCGGCTTATTCGGCATATCCCGTGGAGTCATCGGTGCGTCAAAGGAAGTTTGATTTACTGTTGTAATATTTTTTTCAGTTGCCATTAGTATCTTCAGGGTTTTGAAAAGTGGCAGATTAACAATTTTCTTTTATAATAAAGTATCGATTTTCTCAACACGAATATCAAGACACGCGGATTTCAATTCATTAACAAGAACGTTAAATGATTCCGGTGTTTTTGCAGACAATGAATAATCACCGTTAACGATTGAACTATAGACTTCAAGTCTTCCGTCAACATCATCTGATTTTACTGTAAGAAGTTCCTGCAAAGTATAAGCGGCACCATAAGCCTCCAGTGCCCATACTTCCATTTCCCCCAATCTTTGTCCACCATACTGAGCTTTACCACCCAGCGGCTGTTGAGTAACGAGAGAATAAGGTCCTGTAGCACGGGCATGTATTTTTGTTGCCACAAGATGCCCGAGTTTCATCATATAGATATAGCCGACAGTAACTGTTTGTTTAAAATACTCACCTGTACGACCATCAATAAGTTTTACTTTTCCATTTTCCGGAAGCTTTGCCTTTTTAAGCAAAGCGTTTATCTCTTTTTCCGAAATGCCATCAAAAACCGGTGTGGCAACTTTCATACCAAGAACTTTAGCTGCCCAGCCAAGGTGTGTTTCAAGAATCTGACCGACATTCATACGCGAAGGAACACCAAGCGGATTAAGAACGATATCAACGGGTGTTCCATCTTCAAGATACGGCATATCTTCCTGAGGCATAATTTTTGAAATAACACCTTTATTTCCGTGTCGTCCGGCCATTTTGTCCCCTACTTGCAATTTTTGTTTAATTGCAATATAAACTCTGACAATCTTAAGGACGCCATGTTCCAATTCGTCACCACGCCTGATATATTCAATAGCGCGGTAATAACCGGTATTAATAGTTTCGAGTTCATACTCAAACTTATAATGAATTCTATTGATTTCATCAGCAAAATCAAAATCTTTAACATCGAGGCCAAGAAGCCGTTGACGTTCGATTCTCAATGCAAGCTGTGGGCTGATAATTTCACTTGTCGAAGCGAGAATTTCGCCTGTAACTTCGTCAATAATATCGCCGTTGATTTTAGCAGCGAATAATTTAATTAATTTATTTTTACGCCAATCGATTAAGTCATGTTCTGCTTTAACAAAATCTTCATGAGCAAGTTTGACTTTTTTCTTTTCCTCTGTTTTATCACGTGTTGTATCGCTGATACGTCTTCTAAATACATCAACGTGCATTACAACACCGTGAGTTCCTGAAGACGCTTTAAGACTGGCATTTTTAATGTCAGTTGCTTTATCGCCGAAAATTGCCATTAAAAGACGCTGTTCAGGCGTAAGCTCCGCTTCGCTCTTAGGCGTAATTTTTCCAACAAGAATATCGCCTGGATAAACTTCAGTTCCAGGAAGAATAATCCCCTCAGCATCTAACATAGAAAGAGCGGATTCGCTTTCGTTAGGTATATCACGCGTTGTTTCTTCACGTCCAAGTTTTGTTTCACTTACTGTAACGTCGAAATGATTTATATGAATGGAAGTAAAATAATCTTCTTTAAGGAAACGTTCACTTACAAGAATAGCATCCTCAAAATTATAACCTTCCCAGGGCATAAAAGCTACAAGCACATTTTTGCCGAGAGCGAGTTCTGCGCCGCAAGTTGCCGAACCGTCTGCTAATACATCACCGGCTTTAATTTTATCTCCGGTTTTTACTAAAGGACGTTGATTAATTGATGTATCCGCATTTGAACGTTCGTGTTTTCTGAGAAAAAAATCATTTTCACCTTCTTCTGTTTTTAGAAGCACATGTTTCGCGTCAGCTTGAATAACTTCACCATCAACATCAGAAATAAGCAGAGCACCGCTTTCGCGAGCAACAACTTCTTCCATTCCTGTTCCTACGAGAGCTTGTTCAGTTACCATAAGCGGAACAGCCTGGCGTTGCATATTTGAACCCATAAGTGCACGGTTAGCATCATCATGTTCAAGGAAAGGAATTATTCCGGCAGCAATAGAAACGATTTGTTTTGGTGATACATCAATGTATTGCACTTCTTCAACAGGCGCTAAAACAAAGTTTCCTGCTTTTCTGCACATAACTTCTTTCTTTGTCAGTTTGCCTTTACTGTCACGCTGGGCATTCGCCTGTGCAATAGTATAATTTTCTTCTGCGTCCGCTGTAAGGAAATCAACTTTGTCTGTAATTTTACCTTTTTCAACTTTTACGTATGGTGTTTCAATAAAACCAAGGTCAT
>JAUVKG010000198.1 GCA_030596365.1 Chlamydiota bacterium
GTTCCGCCGTCTCTGTTGTCAAAGTTCCATTGGCTTATGATATTTTTTTTAAGTTTTGCAGCCGGTAAGACAGCTAAAGCGTTATCGGCTGCAAATTTATCCATCATAATTTTCATTGAATTAGGATTATTGCTTTCTATAGTTGATTGTTCGATAATAGCATCGACTCCCTGGAATTTATTTATCGCGTTTACAATCATCCCGTGCAAAATAATGACACCATATTTAAAAGGAGATTTACGATTGTTACCAAAGCATTTACACTCTAAATTCGCGATAGTTGTATTTGTCCAAGTGCCAGCATAAGTTGAAGAATTAATGAAGAGAGCGAGAAATATTAAGATAATTTGCAAGAATTTCATTTTTATATACATATATTTATTATAGCCACTAAGGCACTAAGGCACTAAGGCACTAAGAATGCAAATACAATATTTTTCTTTTGCGGTCAGACACTATATAGCAAATCACATTCTGTTATTAATCCAGGTGTTTATAATATCCGCCGGGTGATTTTTATTTTTAATCATGTCAAATGATTGAGCCGGGAGGTCCATAAATTCATTTTTCAATTCAAGATGAAGTTTATGCAGTCCTGACAAATCTGCATTAGCGGTCTCTATATTTTCAGCGGATTCTTTTTTCAGTACAGCAGCGCCATCAATAAATTCAATTTTTTTAAAGTTTCCGAAAGGGAATTTTTCAGGATTATCAGCTGTCAGACGCAATGCATTCAAATATGATTTCAAGAGGGGAATAGAAATTATTTTAATAAATTCCACGCTATCGTTCAAGGCATAATTATCAAACAAAAGTCCCGATGCGTGTTCAAGCAAAAGCAAACGCATTTGCTTATTTACTCCGGGCTCATTCAATAATCTGTATAGCGAAGCGGAAACGGAAAATCTTTTGTCCGTGGCAAGCAAGTCGCCAAGCGCGGTTAAAGAATTGATGGTTTTATTTGCCGCAACATCGAAATTCTTTTTGTCTTTATCGGTACCTTTTGAGTTTTTGGCTATGCCGAGAGCTTCGTACAGATCAAATCGTGCGATATTATGTAGAGCCAATCGTCCAAAATCGATAATCTCAGCATTATAAGCATTATTATTTTTCTCTATATTTTTAACTGCGGCGATTTTTTTCAAAAATTCAATTAATTCTGATCGCCGGAATTCTTGAGTTTCATTGAGTCCCTGCTGAACAAAATATAAAGGAATAAGCATTGGATGATGCTGTTGGAAATTAGAATACGCAAAAGCGTTTGCCTCACGAAAAAGTTTCGCGTTTTTAATATTAAATCGGTGTTCAAAGTACCAGTCCAAAATATCATCTTTTTTCTTAGAATCAAAAAGATTTGCAGGCAATTTACCCGACCACGCAAAATTCGCGACACAATGGTCTAATAGCGGAGCGACCTGAATAACTTCGTTCCAATGAAGAACGCCGCGTAATCGCGATCCGAATTTAGCGTCATCTTCAACCCATTTTTCCCAAATTGAAAAAAAATTGGTCGCGGATGTCTGCAATCCGCCGACTCCAATATGATGGCCTGCATAACCAAGCAGCGAGCCGATAACCCATGGATGAGGTTTATAATGGTGAGTTAAATCAACCAGGTCAATATTCCAGCAAGTTGGGGGGATAACAGAGCCAATTGTTATATTATTAGTAAGTTCCTGAATATATTTTTGAGTAGATTTCTCTAATTTTTCGAGAGGAATTTCATTTAACTGTTTAGTGGCAAGTTGATCACGAATTTCTTTGTTCATCCAAACACGTTGTTCATGCCAGTCCCAGTGAAAGAACTCTGCTTCAGGGTCAATTTCGAGCAGCCATTCACGCGCTGCGTGGACAGCGTCAGCAAGAGATTTTCCACTATCCGGGTCGAAAGGATTATCCGGATTAGGCGCGCTTTCTTCGCGATAAGATATCCAGTATTGATGATCAGTTCCAAAAGTTTTTATGAATTCTTTCCAAAACCGCTGACAAAACTCTTTACATTTCGGGTCGGTAAAAGTAAGAATTGCCTGCCTGCCCGCGGCGCCGAAATAAGCGTGATGAGGAACGTTTGACCAATCTATCCACTTTCCTTTCGGGTAAGCGCGTTTAAGTGTATCTTCAAAATCACCGAGGTAAAAATTATACTCAATTTTCATACCGAGTTTTTCACGCGCGAAAGCGTAAACTTTTTGCATTAAACGGGTAGTTTCTTCAGGCGAACGACCCCAACCCGAGCGTGCCGACCAGTGGGCACCCCAGAAATCATCGATATCATCGAAGACTTCTTTATCAAAAGGCTCGACTTCCGGAAATGTTCTTTTAAAGACGTCGCCCCAAATTCTTGTGTAACCAACCGGATAAACAAGAGCTGAGCTAAAACGAGCTTGCGCCATCCATCTTATATGAGAGATCCACTCATCATATCCCCAGTTTGCCGGATGGCCTTTATCGGCGCCGTAATATCTGCTCCAAAGCCATTGACAGCGGTAATCGAATTTAGGTTCTCGGGAGATTTTTTCGGGATTATTTTTAAAGGGCGGCAAAACGTTTTCGTCTATTTTTTCAGGAATTTGTTCGCCATCTTCAAAGAAGCCCAGCCCGCATTTATTTTGTAAAAAATCATAAACACCATACAAAACACCGCGCTGAGTATGCGATACAATAAAAAGTTTTTTACCGTTTGCGGAAGGAGCGATAACATAACCATCGCTTTTCTCACGAACGTTTGCGAGAAGTTTTTCGGTAGTGGATTTATATTCCGGATAAGTTTCCGGAGTAGCAAGAATAAAAGCCGGTAATTTTGCTTCTCGTGCCGCTATTTTTTTCGATTCATTATCAGTTTTATTATTTTTTCTATTCGGATTTTTCGATCTTTCTTCAACTTCTTTTATGGCTTCTTTCCAAGCAACAGGGTATGGCAAAGGAAACCGATCAGGAAACCATATTTTTAAAGTGGAATCACGAACAAGATACTTTCTGTCGGAAACTTTGGTTAAGTAGCGTTGAAGTTCTTCCGCGGCATAACGCTCGACAGTAGAGTTGCCGAATCGTATGGCGATTTTATTATTTTTTTCTGCAGCCCAGGTAGATTCTGCTGATACGATTGTCATAATAGCCAAAATAGTTATTAGTGATTTTATTTTTTTAATTGTAAGTGTTTGTTTCATGGTTCATTATTTTATGGGAGATATGGGAGATATGGGAGATATGGGAGAAATTTCTATTTAACCTAATTGACCGATAATACTTTGTTATTTCATTGGACCTAATGACCGCGCAGTAGTACGCGTGCCCCCGGAATGCGCGGGGGCACGTTAGTTAATCAAAAGAGAAACTTGCTTTTAAACGCTAACGCGAGAAGCGCAAGCAATGTAAACACCGCAGGTTCAGGAATAACATCAACTACAAGATTGTTGCCTTCAATTCTTGGATGAGCGTCACCGGTCAAATCGGTCTCATAATTCATTGTGATATTGTTAGTATTTCCAATGACACCCTGAGTGGTTTGTACAATAGTGTATGTGCCTTCAGGGTAGCCCGCGTTAATCGCGTTTATAGTCATCCCGCCTGACGAGATATTAAAAGTTCCGTCAATATTAATTATATCGGAAGAGCTGCTGCCCACTTCCCAATCAATAGCGCTTCCGGTTTCCATTGTAAGATTACTGATGACATTAAGAACGCCGATGCTGTTTCCGGGCGCAATAGCAACGCCTGTCGGAACGGTCAGCCGGTCAATTGTGCCTGTGCCGCCAATTGAAGCGCCGGCAAGCAAGAACACATTGCTCATCCCGAGCATTGTACCGTTAACAGCGAGCGTACCGCCAACTTCGAGTTCGCATGTATTTATTTCAGCTATACCACCGGATTGATTTACATTACCTGCAACAGAGAGTTTAGAACCTTCATTACCGTTTAGATTAATTTTATCCATACCTTTGCCGCAACCCAAATCCAAGCTTGGAACATTTTGAATAAAATTCTTCATATTAACATAAAGCGCGATGCTATTTGACAAGTGATCAATAATAAACGAAAGCGGTTGGTCGCTGGGGAAACAGTCGTTAGTGCCTATTTCGTAAGAAGTTAAGCAATTAACTGCTCTTAATGATGTATAGCCGCTATGAGTACTTTGCGCATTCAAATAAAAAGTTTTAGTATAAGATGCATCATCTGCCGAAGCGATAAAATCGAGATTGCCTGTTCCGGTAAACGGGCTGTTGAAAGTCATTGAACCACTTTCGCCATTTTGTAATATATGAGTGTTTCCGGTCATAATCAATTGGCCATTAAACACTCCGTCAGCTGAAACGTTCACTATTTCAATTGCGCCGCCAAAGTGTCCTTCACCTTCGAGAGTAATATCATTATCGAAAATAAAAGTTTGATAAACATTACAGTAAATAGAGCCGTTATTTTCAACAGTAATATTATTGCCACGCGTAGTAACGCCGTAGAAATCTGCAACTCTAAAATATCCATTTGATTTAATAATAACGGAAGGAGAAAAGATATAATACGGATTTCTAACCGGGTCAGCTAATACTTCAAGTATTCCATCTGAATTTACAGTTATAGATTTGATATTATTCGTCGAGTTTGCAGCAATAAGAGTGGAATTGGAATTAACAATCACATCAAGATTTTGTGCGCCTTTAGGATTCCAAAGTATAACAACACCTTCGTTTAAGTTGAGCGGCCCGCTAATTGTATGTTCGCCATCAAGGTAAAGCGCTCCATTGCCTGTTTTAGTGAAACCTTCAGTTCCGTCAAGAATACCGCCGAAGCCGGCAGCGCCAATAAAGCCGCCAAGGAAATTCGGTGCCGCAACTACATTAATTTCAGGCGAACCTTCAAGCGTGAGTGTGCCGAGAGCAAGAGCAACAGATACCGCGGAATCTTCCGATTTGTCTAAAGTTAAATACAATTTTCCAATAGTTGGATTATTGTCTAAGGCTATTCCCTTGGCGAAGTCAGTATTGCCCGGGTAAATTGCGTTAGTGATATAAGCAGTTGCTCCTGCACCGTCCGGGACATCACCGTTTTGCCAATTGGCTGAATCACTCCAATTGTATAGAGTTACGGTAAAAGGGTCTGTTCCGATAAAGTCACCATCAGCTGCGAATAAAGCCGTTGTCAGGCAAGCGATAGCAGTAAATATTGCTAAATAGTGGTTGTTTTTTTTCATTAGTGTATCCATTATTATGAGTTATAGATTGAGATTAATAAATTTGACAATGTCAAGTTGGCCCTGTCCCCATGGTTGATGCCCTGTTCCAGAAACCTTGATTTCAACAATTCCTTTCAGCGCTTCTTTGTCTTTTAATGCATTAGCAAATTTTAATTTATATTCATCAGGACCATAAGGGTCATTTTTCGAGTAAAGAATTAAAGTCGGTAAAGTCCAAGAACGTTTGCCTATTCCGGCTATATTTTCACTGTTATAATATTTACACGGCAATCGGTACAAATTAGCCAACGATTTAACTTTTAATTTATTGATGTCATATTTTAAAAGTTCGGAATATTTTTTAACAATATTTGGGGCGTGATTTTTAGAAGTAGAAATCAAATCCGAGCTTGCGCCATCAGCAATCACAATTCCTGCAAGCACATCTTTATCAATAGTTTTCGGGTTATTGATTAAATATTTAGCGATGTTATGAGTCATAACCGCGCCTGCCGAACCACCCATTAGAAAAATTCTATTAATGTCATAAGGCGGGCTATGCATCAAGTTAATTAAA
>JAUVKG010000293.1 GCA_030596365.1 Chlamydiota bacterium
AAATAGAGCAGGAGCACCAAGATGGTCTTTAACCTTACATGTAAGACTGAAAGCAGCAGAAGTAACAAGTATAGCACACAAGAATAATATTATATTTTTCTTCATATTTTTTGGGTGTCAGGTGTCAGGTGTCAGATGTCACCCATTATTCGCGGAATCAAAGACCAAAGAACCATCTTCTCTTTGGTAAATCCGGCATACGCGGGGTCAGGATAAGTATTATGGAAAAATCAATATCATCTTACGGGGTAACGTTCCCTTTCAGTTATATTAAAAAATCCATCAGTTCTTTTATCAAGCTCAATAATAAAGCGTTTTTTTCGTGAAGACATAATTTCATTAGATTTAGAAACTTGCTTATCAGATGATATTTTCAATGTTTGCGCCTCTACTTCAACAGTAAACACGCTGGAATCAAGAGTAAGAATATTAACGCAGCGTTCAAAAACATCCGGAGTCATTCCTCTTACTTTAAATAAATCCCCGAGATGTAGATAAGGTTTAAGAGTTTTTTTGTTACTTGTATCAACACCATCATAAATATTTTGTGCTAATTTTTCGCTTATACCCGGCAGGCTTGAAAATAAGCGTGCAGGAGCGGTGTTAATATTTACTCTTCCCAATACCGGAACGGGAGTAACAAGAGCGTAATTAAACCATGCGATACCGGTTTGTATCCCTCCCCCGCCTTCGATTGCCTGCCCCGATTTATTTTCAATATTTTTTTCTGTAACATTGTGAGCAGTTAAGCGCATTCGCACAGATCCATCGGGGGAGATATTATCCGGTTTAATTTCTCCAGCGTTAAAGGAATCCTGTTTACCATATTTGCCTCTTTTTTTAATCATATCATAGATATTATTTTTATAATTCCAAAGTTCAACATCAATTGATGCATTATTATTTTCTTCAAGAAATTCAGTAGTATCAATTGCATCATTCAAGCCATAAATATAAAAATTGTAAGTTCCGGAAAACGGAATTACATTCCGCCATGTCCACACAGCTGAATCACCGGTCTTTCTTGTATAGCAAAGTGGAGTTTTAAAACCAGGGCCAATCGAGAATTTATCTCCTCTTTTTGGTTTTAAAGGTTTTCTTCCAGGCGCTGATCGAGGAATAAATTTAGAGTCTTCCCGTGCAAGATTAATCGTATTTTTAGAATTATCGATGATAGGAAATTTTCCACCGCGAAGCTTTCCAGTAAGAAAGCGAACAGTATGTCCGGCCCATTTATTCAGTTCCCATTTTCCTTTTTTACCTATTATAGATCTTAAAGATGATTTTGCGACTTCATCATAAGCTTCTTCCCAACCGACTCTTGTTACATCACCAAGACAGGATTCCAGACGAATATGTGACGCGCACATATATTTTGAAAGCGCACTGAGAGCATTAGCGCCTTTAGAAAGATCGCCGCTACCACCCAATCGTTCGAAGTCGTTTCCGGTTGAAACATTACGACCTTCACCGATGCTGCAAAACGGTCCGTTTTTGATAAAGAATTTATCGTTAAGATGTGAGTGCATAGAACTATTAAGCGCTTCGGTTTCAGTTCCACCGATAGAAGGGGTTGTTCTTTTAACCCAAGTAGTTTTTGTCGGGTCAATTTTTTCTGTGCTGACATTAAATTCATCAAGATCCACTTGGCCGTAGTCAACAGTTCGGGCGCAAACCTGGTCGTATTCATTTTTCAGAGTTAATGAGACAATACCACCACCGTGTAGCAGCCCAAGCACCATAATAGATTTACCGACCTGTTCTCTAAAATCTGCGTCAGTTCCTATCATATCTAAAGCGAGTTCATTAGGAGCCAGATTTTGTATTTCTCTTCCAAAGTAATCGAAGAAGAGAACCGGCGCGAAGATATTATTCCATGAATCGGAATTATCTTCATTTTCTTTATCGATAAATTTAATTGTTTCGCCTCTGAAAGTGTCTTGATCAAGATCTCTTTCATCCACAGTAATTAACTCACCAACAGCATAAACAGATTTAACTTTTTTGATTTTGTATGAAACACCCCAGTTCTGTTCATCCATTTGAAAAACAGGTATTTCTTCATCAGCGCTGGAACCCCATTGGTTATCTTGGTTTCCGTACCAGCTATCAAATAAGTCAGTATCATTAACGAGATAGAAATGCCCTTGCGGCTGAACAACGGGATTATCATCAATAACTCTTTGGCGAAGTGTTCTATCATAATAAGCTGTACTCCGTATTTTACCTATTTGAGTTGCAAGACTGCCTGTATTACAAATAACCCTCCAGTTTGCGAGAGAAATAGGCGTGGCGGAAGCATTATACATTTCAACGGTTTCCGGAGCGAGGATTCTAAAATATCCCAGCCATTGTCGCATATTTGCTTCTCTGCTGATTTGTTCTGAAGATGTCAACATAACTTTCATCCAACCGTCAACTCCTGTCTGTATTGGTTCATTGTCATTATAAGCCCAATATTTATTGAAATCTTTTTCATCAGTTGTATATTCACCATCAACATTTCCGGATACACCCATGTCATTTGGATAACCGTCATTATTATTATGTCCTTTTGGCAGCCGGCCGACAAGCACTTTAAAGTACTTACCTGATTCCGGCCGTTTAGCCCTTAATAAAAATGTTGTGTTCGCTTCTTTTACACAGGCAACCTGTGCACGAACAGCCCATGAATTAATTGAGATACTCAAGTCGCAATTAGTGAAAGACATTTCGATGTTTACGAGTCGGTCTTCAAATTCTTCTTCACGATCATAAAAATTTTCTTTTTCTATAGTAATAGATTTCTGATCACCGGAAAGTATTTTAAAACATCCTATCGATTCCGGATTGTAACCTCGAGGATTGTCGCTCCAGGCGTAAACGTTAACCAAAGAATTTTTGAAATAATTTGCAGGTAGTTTGGGGTGGTCACCATCAACACTGTTGAGTTTTCTCATCACATCAATAATTTCTTTATAATGCGTTTGATACGTAGCAGAATTATAAGAATAAACAGGTGTTCTTCCCCACTTACACCACGGATAGTTGCCCGGTAAATCTTCAGGAGGAGCTGCTGCAAAATACTGATCAAACCTCGGGGCTCCTTTCCCGTATTTTCCTATAACATTTGGAAAATCAAGAGTGATTTTGCTGCCGCTCTTTTTTAAATTTCCTATTTGGGATATTTTATTTACAACTTTTATTCGCCATGCTTTTCGAGGATCCATATTATAATAATATCCGGCATAGCTGGGATAAGCAACGGGATCATCAGGTAAGGCATTGTAAAGAAAATCAACACGATAGATAAGCCGTCCGTCGTCTTCACTTCCATAGCCATCTCTCCAGTAATTAGCAGGTTGCATAAGCACACCTGCTTTATCGGCAGCAACAGTATAAGATTCATCATTCGCGAGTATTTCATTAAAACATATAGCTTCCACGCCGTAAGTAGAGCCGAGAGTGGAGAGGACATGATTTTCGTCACGATAATCGACGATGTTGGCAGCAAGTTGGGTCTGTTTTTCAGAATTCGGTTCAAAAGGAATATCTGCATTTGCTTTTATTAAAAGCTTACGGCATTCACGGGGAGTTATACAGTTAATATCTGAAGGAATTTCGTTTGGGAGAGTAACCGAGCCGGGTTTGTCAATTGAGTAAATAGTTGCCCGAAGAGGTATTTCGCGCATTACGTTTGCGGAAATTTTAGATGATCTTTTTTCCTTTTTCCCAAGCAAAACATCAACCACCTCATACATATTTATAAATTTAAGGTCATCGCCTTTTAAATGTTGCGGTGTGTATTCTTTGGAATCGTTTATTCCTTCATCTTCCTCGTCAATAATTCCGTTTGCATTGTTATCAATTCCATCGGCCATCAAAATAAGATTATTTTGATCGTCATCAATATGGGTGCCCGGCAAATTATTTTTACCATATTTATAATCAATAAGTCGTTTGGCTGATTTTTTATTTATACCAAGCGCGTGCGAAAGGTTTATTTCACCGGTATCCCATCCTGTTCCTTTAGAATTTTCTATAAGGAAAGCTTTGTTGATATTAACTTTAGCTGCTTCGTCCTCGATTTTAATTCTGTACCTTCCACATATTGTGCCTTCATGATTTTTAACAGTCATCCATTTAGAAATGAACGGCATATTAGCATTTAACGCGATGTTTTTCGTGGATTTTTCTGCTTCATCAACAGTTAATATTGATTTGGCGTGTTCAAGTCCTGAACCAACTAACATGTCAAGCTGCTGTGAATTAA
>JAUVKG010000224.1 GCA_030596365.1 Chlamydiota bacterium
TGTGTCTTGAGATGAAAAATAAAGAGTCGCTCGCGTTGCTCGCCTAAGGTTGCTCGCTTTGCTCGCCTAAGGTTGCTCGCTTTGCTCGCCTAAGGTTGCTCGCTTTGCTCTCTTAAGGTCGCTCGCTTTGCTCTCTTAAGGTCGCTCGCTTTGCTCGCCTAAGGTTGTTCGCTTCGCTCTCTTAAGGTTTGTAACTTTGTAACCTTAAATCCCATGTAATGGGATAACCTTAAGTTCATCTTTGATGAACAACCTTGAAACCTTAAACCTTAAACCTTAAACCTTAAAACCCTAAACCTTAAAACCCTTAGCTTATCATGAAAACTTTAAAAATCACTCTAATCTTAATCCTGATTGCCATTTGCAATACTGTATCAGCTCAATACGTTGATGAATCAACATTACAACTTCTTATGCACTGCGATGAAGCTTATTATCAAGGCTCCTGGTATATTTCTCCAGACGATAATTCCAGCGGACGACCTCACAATTTGCCAATTTTGGACAAAGCGAATGGTTCCTGGATTGTTGATCCTGTTTCCGAACCGACTCTAATGCCGGATTCACCATACGGTGGAAAATATATGCACTTTGATGGTGTGAGTAATTCAGTATATGTCTATACCGGCTGGTCAAATACTCCTACTGTTATTTGTGATTTTTCTTTAAGATGGCTTGGCTATCCGCCTACTAACAATCCTTATGCAGGACTAATTCAAACAGTTCCATGGAGATCTTTTTTAAGACCCGGTGGACCGACAACCTGCCATGTAAGATTCCTCTTAAAAGACGGAACATGGATAAATTCTGAAAAATATCTGAACTCTAACAAATGGTATCAAGTCCGATTCTCTATTACTAATAATACGGCTGTGTTGATTGTTGGTGATACAACAAATACTGTTTCACCGGTATCATTAGATGATGTACCTTCCCAAATTATGTTAGGAAATGATATTTATCGTCCGGAAGAACGTTTCTTTTATGGCGATCTCGATGAAATTAGAATCGGTACCTCTGTAAAACCACCTCCTGTTTATACAGATGAGCCAACATTACAACTTCTTGCTCACTGCGATTCTACTAATCAGGAAAATTCATGGTTGATTACTCCGGACGATAATTCAAGTGGTAGAGATGCAAACATACCAATTTTAGACAAAAATATCTATGACTGGTCTGTTGATATTTCTACCGAACCGACTTTAATGCCGATTTCTCCATATGGTGGAAATTATATGCGCTTTGACGGTGTGACTAACTCAATATATGTTGAGCCCGGATGGGAAAAATCTGCTAATGTTATTTGTGACTTCTCATTTAGATGGTTCGGATATCCTGATGCCGGTACATACCAGGCGATTGTTCAAACAGTTCCCTGGAGAAGTTTTATCACTCGTGGTGGCCCGACAACATGTCGATTACGTTATCTTGTTGGAACGAACTGGATATATTCAACTAAATATTTGAATTCTAATAAATGGTATGATGTTCACTTTTCTATTATTGATGATGCGGCAGTATTGATTATTGATGACACAACAAATACACTGTCAGCTGTATCATTAACAAATTTATCTTCTCAGATTACAATTGGAAATGATATTTTTAGTCCCGCTACCAGATTCTTTTATGGCGATATCGATGAAGTAAGAATCGGTTATATTCCCGAACCGGTTTCTATTTATTATTTGTTATTTATCATATGGAAATTTATTAATGATTAGAAGAAAAAATTGAATATCCAACATCGATTAACGATTTTAGATTTTAGAAGTTAAATAAATCGAATATCTAAAATCGGTGTTCCTTGTTCTTAAATCAAATTGAATTGAATTGAATATCGAACATCGATTAACGATTTTAGATTTTAGAAGTTAAGACCTTGAGACCTTAAGTGAACGAAGAGAACAACCTTAAACTTTAAACTTTAAACTTTAAACCTTACCCAGCATTCGCCGGGCGCTTCGCGAACCCATTAAACCTTAAACCTTAAACCTTAAACCTTATGGATCAAACTACTGAATATATTTATAAATTCGTTTTTGCTGATTATGCAGTAATTGTGGGCTACTTAGTAATGCTTATCAGCGTCGGTTTTATAATGAAAAAAATGAGCAAAAATATTAAAGATTATTTCATCGGCGGTAACCATGTTGCCTGGTGGCTCGCCGGAGCAAGCTGTTTTATGATGTCATTCAGCGCGTGGACATTCACAGGCGCGGCAGGTTTTGCTTATAAATACGGTATATTGATAATTTTGTTATTCTGGTTTAATGTTTTCGCATTCATTTTTATGGGAAAATTTATCGCCGCAAAATGCAGACAAACAAGAAAAATAACTTACTTACAAATCGTTTATGATAGATTCGGCAGAGCAGCAGAACAAGTTTATACTTATATCCAAATTCCTATGATGCTTTTCGGCGGTGCGATATGGCTGATCGGTTTAGCAACTTTTGTTTCAGTTGCTTTTGGTTTACCGATGCAGATGACTATTATTATCAGTGGAGCAGTTATTTTAACTTACTCAACTTTAAGTGGTTCGTGGGGAGTTATGACAACGGATTTTCTGCAATCACTTGTGCTTATGGTTCTTACTCTTGTGATTGGAGTTCTCGTTGTTCTTAAAGCTGGAAGTATTGGTGAAATCATATCAAACGTACCGGCTTCGCATCTTAAATTAGTATCATCAAACCACAGTATTTTGTGGATCATCGCTTATTTTTGTCAGGTCTTTGTTATCTTTACTTCTATTACAGGGGCACCAAGATATCTTGCCGTTAAAGACGGTAAAGCGGCAAGTAAAGCAGCATATTTTGCTGCAGCTTTATTTTTTATTGGTCCGCTTATCTGGTTTATTCCCCCTATTGCCGCTTCATATTTTTTCCCTGATATTGCTGCTTCATTGCCGGGACTCGCTAACCCTCAGGACGGAGCTTACGTAATAATGGGACTTCACGTTCTGCCGCACGGCCTTGCCGGTCTTTTGATAATGGTAATTTTCGCGGCAACTTTGAGCAGTATGGACACCGCTGTAAATCAGAATGCGGCGATAATCTGTATGAATGTTTATAAACCATTAATACGTCCAAAAGCTTCTCAAAAAGAAATGTTTGTTGTTGCTCATATAGTAAATGTGATGCTCGGATTAATTGTTATGTTGACTGCATTACTTTTTGCAGGTCAAAAAGATCTGCCACTATTCGATTTGATGCTCTTGCTCGCAGGAAGCATTGGCATGCCTATCGCACTGCCTTTCCTGCTTGTTTATTGGGTGAAAAAAACTCCGAGATGGTCGGCTGTCGTTGCTTCCGTTCTCGGTGTCGGATATAGCGCGCTTTCTAAAACTTACGGCTTTCTTGCCGTCCCGCACAAATGGGCTACTGATTTACTTAACCAATCAGGATTGTTCAATCTTGATCCAACCAAAGAATGGCCTTTCCCTTTAATCGTTGGCGGAATTATATTAATTAGTGGTGGAACATTCTTACTTTCAACTTTGGCTTGGAGATGGGTTGGCAGTGAATCAAAAGATAAAATAGAAGATTTTTACAAAACAATGAATACTCCCGTTGATCCTGTTAAAGAATCAATTGGTAATGTTGATAACCGGCAATTCTTTATTATTGGTACTCTTGCAATGATTGTTGGCAGTGGACTTTTATTATTATTGTTCACACCAAATGATATGATTTCAAGAATAGCGATTGCTTTTACAGGGGTGGTAATTTTCCTCGTTGGATTAGGTTTCTATATTATTGGGAAAAAAACCGCTAAATCATTACAATTGATTGAAAGTGAAAATGAATGAGAAAAAAGCGATAACCTTGCAAAATATTTTACTGCCTGAAAGGCAAATTTAACAAGATACTTATTCTTTCTTCTTGGTGTCTTCGTGCCTTTGTGGCCTATTATTATTTTTATTTGCCACTAAGACTCTAAGACACGAAGAATACTGAAAAAAATATAAAATTATGAAAAAATTATTAATAATACTTTTACTTTCTTCGTTGCAAATATCTTCATCAGGATGTCTTGCTAAACAAATCAATAAAAAAAATAATATTAAAACAAATACTTTAAATAAAGAAAAAATTGAAACCAAAAACATAATCCGGAATTTTAATGATAGACGTTGGCTGCTAATTACAAATTCAGCTTCCAGAGGCGTGGTTAACGCCAAACACGTCTCTGATATCAGAAACGATATTTACGGAAATCGTGCAATCGCTAATCTACTAATTGGCCGATTTGAAAAACAAGCTAACGAACGAATAAAGCGAACAGCGGAATGGTTTGAATTCCCACACCCGAAAGGGCGTAAACTTCAGGGTGAATGTGATTTTGCCGCTGTAAAGTTGACGCGTGCATATTATTTGTTTAATGACACCAAAAAACTTGAACCCGAAACGCTTAAAGAAATTAAAAACTTTTTTCTGAATTATGATTATGAAAGCTGTTTCCCTTCAGAAAATCACTTCTTCCTCTTTCGGTCCAGTCGATACCTGATGGCACAGGCTTTTCCTGATAAAATGTTCAAAGCCTATGGGAAAAAAGGAAAAGAATTGCTTAAAATAGACGGCAAATGGCTGGAAAATTTTATAAAATTCCGCGCTCGGAGAGGTTGGGGTGAATTCGATTCTACATGCTATCTACCGGCTGATTGGGAATGCCTTGTAAACTTATACGACTTCAGCAAAAATAAAAAATTGAAAAAACTCGCCGGCATGATGCTTGATCTCCTTCTCGTGGATATGGCGGTGGATTCTCTGAACGGTATGTATGGCGGCGCTCACGGAAGAATATACCAAAATCAGGCAATGGATCACAAACGAGAACCAACTTTTCTTTTGCAGTACCTATATTTCGGTAATGTAGATCCGGCATTGATAACAAATAGGGAATTGGGCATTGAACCATTGACTTCTACATATCGACCGTCGGAAATTATTATAGATATTACTCTCAATAGAAAAAATAACTATGAAAATAGGGAACGAAAACATTTGCATAATACTGAAGACCCAATGCCGGAAAAACCACTTCCCGGAAGTATTTGCAAATACACTTACTGGACTCCTGAATACGTAATGGGATGTGTTCAAAAACAAGATCCTTATCCGGAAAATTGTATTGGAAAATGGTACGCAAATCATGAGCAGCATCAATGGGATCTTACTGTTGGAACAAACACAACATCAAGAATTTTCACACATCATCCGGGCAAAAAAGGTCCCGAACATGGTTATTGGACGGGAGATATTGATTGTGGATGCGGAAG
>JAUVKG010000067.1 GCA_030596365.1 Chlamydiota bacterium
TATTTAATACATAATAATCGGGTACGACCCCAATTATAAACCCTTTATTGCACTTATGCAAAAAGTCTGTTGCAAAACTGCGACAAAACAGTTTTTTTGCTCTTTTAAGCCACCGTTTTAAGGTGTTTTATTCTTATGGCATAAAACTTGTTATTAATATTATAGATTACATTATCAATTAAATGAAATTATTATATGACATATAAAACTTTTAGAATTTTCTTACTTTGCTTTTGCTCACTTCTTATGCCGGCGCTGAAATGCACAGGCGTTACTCTCGGCTTTAACGGGCCGAGCAGAATGATAAATCCCGGGGAAGTATTTGATGTTTCAGTTGTTGCTTATTTCAATGAGTCAGAAGTGATAGAATGGACTCACTCCCCACTTTTAAATGTGTCCGTTTGGTGGCCTTACGGTGTTTATGTCATTGATTGTGAATGGAATAATGGAAAATGGGACTTTGATCTTAATAATACTCATTTCGAACAAACAACTACAACAGCTTTGTTTTGGGCAAAGGCAACTGCAAAAAATGGCGCAATAAATCCAGGAGCTGAACTTGTCATTGCGCGGTTAAAATGCATCGGAATGGAATATGATGATGATGCGTTTATATACGATGTTTTCACAAATTATTACGGTGTCTGCAATGGCAGCTTTACCGATGGTTTAAGTTGTGACGTCATTTATACTAATAATCCTACTTCTATGACTTACGATGGAAACGATATCCTCGGAAATGCCGAAGTAGAAGATGATGGACTTGATGAATTTCCAATTCTGATTACCGAAAAACCGGGCTATACTTTAACCGTTGTTCCAACGCAGCGCGAAATTCCTTTCGCAATCAAAACTACAGATATCAACATCGTAATAGACGGAACTGAAGGCACACCCGGTTATGATCATATTCGAGCTGTCATGGATTTTGATTCAAGCGTGTTGAGCAATATTTCCGTTGAAATTATTCCTGATTTTTTTACTTCCACAATGACAACTGCAATAGTAGGCAAAACAGTATTCTGCATCACTAATCAAGCCGGAACAGTTAATTGCTATACTTCTATTGTAGAACAGATTATTGCTGAAGGTTTTTGTAATGAAACAAATTTCGGCGGTGTTTTTGCAAAAATTAAAATGATGCCCATAGATATTGATGAAACTTATCTTGAACTTTATACCGAAGATAAAGAGTATGGTACTGTTATTAATAAACTCGGGATTGTTGATTTACTCGGCACGGCAGATGATGAAGATGATGGAATATTCGATGCCGAATTGAATATTCGTTATGCCGACGGATTATGTGTTTCATTTGAGCCTGTTGAAAGCGTTGGCATAATTGGAAATTCTTGCAGTGCGAAAGTTATACTTCAAAAATTTACTGACAGCGACATTGTTTTAGATGTAATAAATCTTGAAGCATTGTTTAACAGTTTTCAAATTGACAGTAACAGCGTTCATTTCGTACCCGGCATTCAACTTCAAAATAATAATGTGGATTTTTCTTTTAATCTTATTTCTAATTCTGTTTATGAATATGAAAGTTATTTAAGTAATAATTTCCGGCATACTGATTATATCAGCAATTTAATTATTGATTGGACTAATTCTCCCCTGTTCTTAACTTCAAATGAATTTGAATTGGGAATAATTTCTTTTACACCCCAGGTTCCGGGACAATTAGGATTCGTTTACGGAAACGGCTCGGTTGAATATTTATATACCGATTTCTCTGACGATAATGCCTGGGATGTTAAATGGCCGGCAACTATCCCAATTGTCTCAGAAAGCGATTCGACAAAACAAATCTTTGTCGATGTGACGCTAAATACAAATAGCTTAAACGTATTTAAACCCGGTAGCGAAATTACTTTAACCGTTCTTTCTTATGGCTCAGCTTCAAATACTACGTTCAATTTGAATTGGATTTATGATTCTACAGTAGTTGAATTGATGCCGGAATCGGAGGGAGTTAATTCTATAAATTTATCTCTTACGGGCGGCACATCAGCAACTGTGTTAAACATCACCGGAAATTCAATTGATTTGTCAGATGCTACCAACAAACTTGCAACAATAAAACTTAAAGCTCTGCGCTATGGTGACGCTTTACTTAAACCGATAACACCGGAAATTTCAACAAACAATTATTGTACAATGACCGATGATAATTCAAACGACATTTTAGGATCGGAGGATGTTGCAGGTGACGGTGTTTCAGAATATAGATTGGTAATAAGTGAAGCGGACGATGTTTTTCTTAATTTAAATCCTGCCGGAATGCTTTATGCCGGTATTGCAACTAATATCATCCTTTCGGTAAACAATCCTTTAAATTCCGAATGGAATGAAGTATCTGCGAAAATAGAATTTGATTCGGATGAAATTATTGTTCTTAGTGATAAATGGGATATATTACTCGATGAAAATGAAATTGAAAATGTAGTGGAAAATTCTATTGAAAACATTCTCGTTTATACTGGCTTTACTAACAAATACGGTGAGGAAATAACATACAATACTACCGTTGCGCGAATACATTTTTTCACAAAAAATGCCATCACAAATTCAGAAAATATTGCTTCCATAAAAATGTTCGCTCTTGAAGATGAACCATATTGGGAATTCAATATTGGAACAGGGTTGTATGACTATGTTTATACTCGTGTTGCTTACAACGGCGTTTTAAAGATAAATGACGACAGAATTGAAGAAAGTGACTGGTATGTTTATCCTAACGGTATTGGAATTTGGTTGAGCAGTCCACAAACGCCACCTGTAATTGGAACTAATTACACTTTAACCGTAACGGTTGGAAATCCACATGGCTTTGACATATCTCAAATAAATCTATGCTGGTCATTTGATGCATATCAACTTGAAGTTAGTTCAGTAAAATTAATCAATGGATTTTCAACAAATTCCACGGGTGGTATATGGATTAATAATAATAATGACGGCGATGGGTATATTTGCGCGAAGCTCGTTTCTGAAAACCCGACTCATAATGATGTTATTACTCCACTCGAAATCGTAATTAGTCCTAAATTAAACGAAATTATCGAAATTCTTCCCGATGAAGACGTTTTCCCTGATGACCGCGAAATAAGTATGGGTGTCTGGAGTATTTATGGAAATGATGAAAAATTTAACCTGATTAATACTCTCGGACAGGACGCAACGGATGTTTGCCCTGAATGGCGTCGCGGTGTAGTTTGGTTTCCAATTCCGCAACTTGTTTTTGATGATATTTACCTTGATGTAAATGAAAGTTATATCATCGAAGATCTGCTTGATCCTTATGAAGGTCTTGTAAACGGCTCCTCGGACAAAAATTACACATGGTGGGTTGAAGGTGATGAACATATTCAAATAACTTTCAATCAGGCTTTAAATACGGCAGCTATTATTCCTGAACCCAACTGGTTCGGTGAAGAAATTATTGATGTTTATTGTCAGGAGTTAGGCTCACCGTTTATCGGCCATACTAAATTAAGAGTCGTTGTCGGTGAAGACGAAATGGATTTTAATATTTCTGTTGACAGAGATGAATACATTACAAGCACCGATTACAATTTCGATAAAGTTTATTTTAACGTCTTAAATGAAACTAACCCGGTCATTGTTACCGCTTGGGCTGTCGGTGCTGATGGTATTACCAATTGGCCGGAAATAGTTGATTTCGTCTCAGGAGAAATAATTACTAACGCGAAAGTCTGGACTCGCGGATATCTTGTTTGGAGAACTCCGGTAACTCCGGGTCTCCTCAAATGCAGAATTATCGCTCAGATTTACAGAGCACATGATTCTACTCCCCCGACTTCATATGAAAATTTCTATGTTGATGTTCAACGTCCTTACGAAGATGCTGATGGAGACAGGTTTTTAGTCCTTTACAACCGTAAGCCTATTTTCCCTGACGCCAGGTCGATAGTTATTAAAAACGGTTCTGACAAAGATGAGATTAAAATAAAACTTATAGCCAAAAATGGTGATGGGCTTATTGCTCTTGACTGCATAAGTTCCGATGCAGGATTCAAAAATATTTTCATTCCTGGTTCTGTTAACATAATTGATACAAAAGGACGCATTGGAAAATTAAGAATTCATCAGGGATCTGTCGGAATGATAAACGTTGCTGAAGGCGGGATCCATTCAATTATTGTTAACAATCCATTCCACAAAGAAGATGAAGATTTTATGGATTCTGGAATTATTAAAGGAATTACCTGTAACGGAAATATTGATTCTATCGTCGTAAAAGGTGGCGATATTGGTTTCGATGATGAACCGGCAGTAATAAAAGTTACAAACGGAAATGTTAAACGTATTATCGCAACTTTAAATGTTAAAATAATAATTGATCCGGGATGGGGAAAAGATATATACGCTCTTGGAGGGAATATTTATGCAAATATTGATGTCGATGGCAATATTGGTGAAATATCCGCTGTAGGTGGTTCAATCGGAACAGATTTCGATTATGCCATTTCTACAATTAGCGCCGGTGGTGACATCAATAAAATTAAAGCTGTTTCTAAAAAAGGTGATTACGAAGTCCTCGGTGGGTATATTAATTCTAATATAATATGCGAAAAAAATATTAATCAAATTACGGCTATTGGCGGTGATATTCTCGGAACTGTAGAAATTTATCCGGAAGATATCGGTGACGAATTCCTGGATTATGGTGTTCATATTAGTGCCGAAACTATCAATAAAATAAAATGCCGCTCTAAAGTTAATCTGTTTAAAGATGGACCTGTTCCTGTCGATGACTGGTATTGGGAAACTTATGGCGGAAGCATTGGCGCTGACATAAGACTGTCAGGTTCTTCTACTTCTTCATCTTCGGTCGTATTAAAAAAATTGTTTTCTAAAGGCGGAAGTTTGAGCGTTTATGTCGACGCAAATGGAAATATTGGAAGCGTAAGTACCAAAACAATTAAATGGCGCGAATATCTAGACGATGAAGAATTTGAATTCAGAGGAGGTGATATTTTTAGCTCTGCATTACTACCGAAAGTAGTTTACAAATCAGATGTTGCGAGCGACTACGAAGGTCAAATAAACAAAATAAAGGTTTCAGGAAAATTGTATGACACATGGATTGGAATGAAAGGACCTTACAATCCCCAAAAAATAAAAATTAATGTTCACCAATTATTCGACAGCAGCGAAATTTGGATAGACGCAAAGCCTTTCTTACAAGCCCGGTGACAATAAAACAATTAATTCTTTAGCTTCAAATCCATTCTCTGTTTCAATATATTAAAAGCTCAAAGGTACAGCAAATTCGTATAAATTACGCGTAGGGAATTATAGAATACTTTATGAAGTTGAAAATTACGATTAATATCTTCCGATTTTTGATTAAATTCTAAATTCATCACAACGGGATGAATTTCCTCGGTCGTGCCTGTAAGTAAATTCCCGTGGCACGGCTCACCGCATTTTTTTCACGCCGGTTTTTCTGCATATTGATGACATTTTACATTCACTGCATTTCGGGGAAATCGGGTGACATAAATTTTGACCGTAAGTTACAAGTAAACGGTTAAAATTTATCCAATACTCTTCAGGCAGTTTTTTTCTCAATATCATTTCTGTTTCATCAGGAGTTTTTGTTTTAATATAACCCCATCGATTGCTAATCCGGTGAACATGTACATCAACACATATTCCCGGTTTGTTAAACGCTTCCGTTACAACAAGATTAGCAGTTTTTCTGCCAACTCCTTTAAATTTCAATAGTTCATCAATTTCGTCCGGAACATTCCCGTCATATTTTTCAAGAAGCGTTTCGCAAATCTCAATTATTTGTTTTGATTTCTGGTTATAAAAGCCAACGGGATAAATTAATTCCGCAACTTTTTCCGCACCGAGTTTTAACATTGGTGCGGGAGTGTCCGCATGAGAAAAAAGCCGTTCGGAAGCCGCGTAAGTAGTTTCATCTTTAGTTCTTAAACTGAGAATACAGGCGATAAGTGTTCTGAAAGGATCACATTTAATATGGGGTTTTGAAAGGTAAGGAATTTTCATTTCCTTTATGGCAGAATCGAGCAGTTCAACAGCTTTATGAATGTCAAATTTTTGCATAATGTTGTGCATTAAGATTTACAAAAACTTTATAGACAGAATCATTTAGTGACAGAATCATTTTAATACAAATACAATTTCTTTTGTTAATGTAATTCAGCTTTTATTGTTATTAATACAATATAATCTCTTTGTTTCTTTTCTTAATGATTCTGTCACTAAATGATTCTGTCTAATTTCTTAATTTAATTCCTTTAACTATTATAATTATTCGGCAATTACTTTTGTGAAAGTTGCTTCTCCGTTTACAAGACGTGTAATATTCCCTGGAACAGTCATATCAAAAACAATTATCGGAAGTTTATTTTCACTGCAAAACGTTATTGCCGTTAAGTCCATAACTTTTAACTTGCGTTCAAGAACTTCTTTGTAAGTTATTGTATCAAAACGTTTTGCAGTCGGGTCTTTAACAGGATCACTGCTGTAAACGCCATCTACTTTAGTTGCTTTAAGAACCACTTCCGCTCCGATTTCCGCCGCGCGAAGCGCTGCGGTAGAATCAGTTGAAAAGAACGGATTTCCTGTTCCTCCGGCAAAAATTACTATTTCGCCTTTTTCAAGAAGTTTATCCGCTTTAAGCGGTTGGATTCTGTCACAAAGCCTCGGCATTTCAATCGCTGATTGTACTGTCGCAGTTACTCCGATCTGTTTAAGAAAATCAGCTATAGCAAGAGCGTTCATCACAGTTCCAAGCATTCCGATATAATCAGCTGAAACTCTGTTCATTTCACCGCCTTTATCGGAAAGGCCGCGAAAAAAGTTTCCCGCACCGCAAACCAGGGCAAGTTGAATACCTTTATCGAGAACTGATTTTAATTCTTCAGCTAAAGACTTCAGCGTTTCAGTATCAAGACCTGTACCTTCTTTACCGCCCAAAACTTCGCCACTGATTTTAAGAAGTACGCGTTTGAAATTTAACTGTGCCATATTATTCCTCCGGGATTATTGGATTACTGGATACTGGATACTGGATTACTGGATACTGGATTACTGGATTATTGGATTAATGGATTAATGGATTATTGGATTAATTCCCCCTTTTATAAAGGGGGTTAGGGGGATTTTTATCTTGCCAACGGCTTCCACTCCATCAATCCATCATTCCATTATTCCATTTAGGACGCTGAGGAACCCGGCATACGCGGGTCGCGGCAGCGTCCCTCCAGTTCCATCATTCCATTCTTCGTTTACATTATACCAAATATACAAAAAAAAGGCGGGACCTAAGTCCCGCCTTTTTTAAAACTGCCAACTACTTTATAATTATTCACCAACCTGGAAACGTACAAAGCGTTTAATTGCCATGTTTTCGCCAAGTTTTGCGATTTTTTCTTTAAGCAAATCATTAATTGTTTTCTTGTCATCTTTTACAAACAGTTGGTCAACAAAACAAACTTGTTTATAGAACTTTTCAAGTTTACCTTCAACAATTTTATCGATAATATTTTCAGGTTTTCCTTTAACCTGTTCACTGTAAATTTCTTTTTCTTTCGCAATTATTTTTTCCGGAACTTCTTCGCGTGAAAGATATTGTGGAAATGCTGAAGCGACTTGAAGGGTTAAATCTTTTACGAATTCTTTAAACTCTTCATTTTTAGCAACAAAGTCAGTTTCGCAGGAAACTTCCACCAACACACCGATTTTCCCGTTGCTATGAATATAAGAGCCAATAACTCCTTCTTTAGTTGCTCTGCTTGATTTTTTTGCCGCGATGTCAAGACCACGTTTACGTAGAAGGTCAAACGCTGTGTCCATATCACCATCAGCTTCCAATAAAGCTTTTTTACAATCCATCATTCCCGCGTTAGTTTTTTCGCGGAGTTCTTTTACCATACTTGCAGAAATTGCCATAATTCAGTCCTCATTTTATTTTTACTATTCTTTAGTTTTAGTTTCTTCTTTAACTTCAACCTTTTCAGCTTTTTCAGTTTTTACAACCTTTTCAACCTTTTCGGCTTTTTCAGTTTTCACAACCTTTTCGGCTTTTTCAGTTTTTACAACTTTTTCGGCTTTTTCAGCTGGCACTGCTTTTTCAGCTGCCGCTGCTTCAGCTGCTGCTTCTTCAGGAGCTGCGCTTGCAACTGCTCTTGCAGCAAGTTCTTTCTGAAGATTTTTTGATTTCACGGAAGATTTTTTTGCTGTAGATTTTTTTTCACGGGATTTTTTTCTTTCTTCCGAAACGCGTTTTTTACGGATTTCTTCTTCCTGTTTATAAAATTCAGCACCTTCAGCTATTGCTTTGCTAATTGATCCGGCGATTAATTTAATTGAACTCATCGCGTCATCATTTCCCGGAACCACAAAGTCAACTTTTTCAGGATTGCAATTTGAATCCACGAGTGCAATGACAATCATTCCAAGTTTTTTAGCTTCCGCGCGAGCGATATGTTCTTTATTAATATCAATAATAAAAATTGCTTTCGGTATTGAGCTCATATCGCGAATACCACCAAGATTTTTATTAAGTTTTGCAAGTTGACGGCGAAGAGATGCTTGTTCTTTTTTTGGCAAAGTTGCTAATGTACCACTTTTTTCCAATCCTTCAATTTCCTCAAGACGACCAATTGATTTACGGATTGTTTTCATATTTGTAAGCATGCCTCCGAGCCATCTTTCAGAGACGTAAGGCATTCCGCATTTATCAGCTTCTTCTTTAATTGCATCTCCGGCCTGTTTTTTTGTACCTACGAATAAAACTTTTCCGCCTTCTTTTGCGATATTACGCACGTACTGAGTTGCGTAATCAAGCAGACGTTGAGTTTTTTGAAGATCGATAATGTGAATACCATTTCTTTCTTCAAAAATAAATTTATCCATTTTAGGATTCCATCTTCTTGTTTGGTGACCAAAGTGGACTCCTGCTTCAAGTAATTCTTTGATTGCTACTACTGCCATTTTTTTACTCCTTTTTCAGACGGGATAATCGAATAAATCTTCGTTTCCTCATCTTGTTAAATTAATTGTTAAATCCCCTCTTGTGAGGGGTGCCCGATAGGGCGGTGTGTGTTATTTATTTATTATTTAATGATTGATATGATTGATATGATTTGGTGATTTTCAATCGTTTCAATCGTTTCAATCGTTTCAATCGTTTCAATCGTTCGATCGTATCAATTCTTTCATATCTCGTACCGCTTTTTCCAAACCAACAAATACTGCTCGCGCTACAATTGAGTGACCGATATTCAGTTCTTCCAAATAAGGCACTTTGTGCATTAGACTCACGTTGTGATAATCCAATCCATGTCCCGCGTTAACTCTGATCCCAAGTTTGTGAGCAAGTTCAGCAGCTGCGATCAATTTATCTAGCTCTTTCATTTGCTCCATTTCGGTTTTCGCGTTTGCAAACTCACCTGTGTGAAGCTCGATAAACTTTGCTCCGGTTTCCGCGGCGGCTTTTATCTGCTTTTCATAAGGATCTATAAACAAGCTTACAACTGTGCCGTTATCCTGAAGAATTTTTGTTACCCGTGTAACTTCATCAACATTATCACAAACATTCAGTCCGCCTTCAGTTGTAAGTTCTTTTCTTTTTTCCGGCACGAGGCACGCGCATTGTGGTTTATATTCGAGAGCTTTCTCAACCACATCCTTCGCGATAGCCATTTCTAGGTTCAGTTTAGTGTCAATCGTTTCCATAAGCAAAGCAACATCGCGCTCCTGAATATGGCGTCTGTCTTCGCGAAGGTGAACGGTTATTCCGTCCGCGCCGGCCATTTCAGCAATTGCGGCTGCTTTAACGGG
>JAUVKG010000123.1 GCA_030596365.1 Chlamydiota bacterium
TACTGCCTGCATAATTACAGTTTCATTAATAAGTTGTTCGATCAACTTACGTCTTGCCTGCTCAATTTTTTCAGGAGGGAAATTCTCACCTGTTTGCCGTTGATATTCCATTATTCTTCTTGAAAGAATTTCTTCCACCGGACCGGCGAGAACTTTTTCTCCGTTCACAACGGCTACGACTTTGTCTTTCGACAAAGACCCGACAAGTTTCGTTCCTTTTCCTGTTGAAGGTTTACAGCCTGCCATGACCAACAAAACTGTTATTAAAATTATAATACGGATCATTTTTATACCTTGTTTAAGTTAATAATTAAATTTATTTTTCATCAAATTTGTTTTTTTTCCATTCACGGTCAATATCACGATAAATACGCGGTTTTTTAGAATGGTGTTTATTCTCCCCTCTTTTTGCTTTTGCGGCCGAAACTCTTTCTTCGCTTTTAAACGAATGTGCTCTGCTCCGATGTCTTGAGTGTCTATGGACTTCCATTATATTTTATATTTTAGATTTTAGATTTTGGATTACTCCATTACTCCATTACTCCATTACTCCATTACTCCATTACTCCATTACTCCATTACTCCATTTAGGACGCTGGGGACAGCGTCCCTCCATCCAATAATCCACAAGCAAGATGCTTGTGTTACTTTTCCCTCATTCTACCATAAACTGTTTTCTTAAATCCCGCAATCTTTTCGCAGAAACAGAAGGATCAGGCGATACATCGATCAAAATTTTCGTTCTTTTTTTTGCTGCTTTTACTTCTACATATACTTTATCGGACATCCATTCGCGTTGATTTTGCGCTGCCTGCAAGATATAAGTGCCGGGAATAATGTTTTCAAAAACGAAATAGCCCTGATTATAATATGTATGAGTTTCCCTATGAATGAGCATTCCGTTGGTTTTAGCATCTTTTATGATTACTAAAGCGTCAACATATCTGCGAGGCAATTTGTCTACAACGACATTACCTACAAGTCTTCTTTTATCTCGTTCGATATAAACTCTTGCTGTTTCAGTTGTCAAGGTAATTGGAACATAATAAAAACGCGTTTCGTTTATTCTCCGGTCAATAAATCTTTTCCTGCGTTCAAGCACCATAGTATATCGGCCCGGAGTTATATTTTTAATATGGAAGTTTCCATTACTGAGAACAATCCCGCCGGCCTGACCGCCATGTTTACCTATTAGTCTTAGAAAAAGGCCATATTGTGCCTTTTTGCCATCAATAAACAGTTGTCCGTAAACATTCATAGGAACTTTGAGTCTTATTGACATAAATTCTTTTTTTCCCCGCTCGAGAAAAATATTTGTGTGATAAAACTGATTGTTTATCTGGGCAGTTAAAGTGTATTCATTAGCTTCATCAATTGTAAAGCCAAAATTACCTCCCGGCGTTGATTGCATTTCTTTATATGAATTTGTTGAGAATAAAACTACTTTAATCTTATTAATCGGCTTACCGGCATGATCAATTAATTTGCCTGCCAGAATTCCGGGTTTTACCGGCACGGGTTTTTCAGTTGTTTTTAAAAAAGTATTAGTCTCATCTGTTTCAATTTCAGTTTTAGTTTCAACGATTTCATTTGTTATAATATTTTTAACTTCATCAGCCGGTTCTTCAATTACCGACAATTCGGGTTCAACGACAGCAGATACATTATCAGTAATTACATTATCAGCATCAATTTCCACATGCGCCGGCGAAGCGGAAGTTCCGGCAAGCAATTCCGCAACAATATTTTGAGCGTTCTGTTCAGCATGCAAAGCAAAACAATTGAATAGAAGCAGAGATAAAATAGTCACGATTTTTTTCATCTAATTTATTTAAAAGTTATTATAGTTATATAATATACATTATTTTACTAAAACACAGGAAAAAGTACAATGATTGAAGGGATTTTGGATTATGGATTTTAAATTAGTCGTTATTTTCCTCATATTCGACATAAAGTGTTGAATGAAATTAGATTATTCCGAGAGAGTACGTGCTTTGGACACCAAAGCACTGAATACCGAATACCATTGCGCCACAGCGCAATTCGCGCTAAAACGCGATAACCAACTATCCCGGGAAAGAGCAATAAGTAAAATTAAATAATCTTAAAATCCAATAAATAAAAATAAGTCCTCCAATAACATAAAAAAACATATTTCTAGTTTTTGAGTTATTGATTTTGATATCAATAGTATAACTGAGAATAAAACCGGTTAGATATTTTAATAACAAAAGAGCATATCCCGCGAAAAAAAGCGGTCCGAAAAGGTGCCACTCTAAAGCTTGACTAAAATCAAATTTAATACAATACTCAAGCGAACGTGTCATACCGCAAAACATGCATGGTTTGCCGGTGATTTTTAAAAAGGCGCATCCAAAAAAATGACCGAGCGGCGTTTTCATAATTATCAATACAGCAATTGGAAAAGCCAAAAGCACAGTACTGACAAAGCAATACGCCACCCGGTCATTTTTTTTTAATTTACGGATTTGGAATATATTTTTAATACTATTCTTCAACCGGAACTTCTTCAGCAACAACAGTTACTTCATCTCCACTTTTAAAAATTGCAATGTAACTTATTGTAACTGCTATCAGAGATATTGAATATGTTGCAAGTATGCCAACGCAACAGACAATAATACCTGCTCCGCCAATCACACTAACTACAAGAGCCCATACTAAATACATAGCATAATCATCTTTTAGTTTATTTAAAGTTGATTTACCCAGATCGACAAGTTTGCCAACTTCCAAAGTTTCATCTATTTCCGCCATTTGTAAATACATATAATTTACAAACAATGCTACAGCGATTTGAACAGCGTAAAAAGCCACCTGCCCGACGAATGGAATCAGCATAAGAATTCCACCAATGATAGCGACAAAAACAACTGTAGCGATTACTAACACAAACGCAGGTAAGAATTGTATTTTAACACCATCGAAAAGATCGCCATATTCAAAATCTTCACCTCGAGTTTTTTTCAGTATACATTTGAACAAGCCGACCATCATTGGTCCTGATAAAACCAAACAAGTCATTACAGAAACGACACCAACAATAAGTATCGAAACAATAAATTTCAAAACATCTGTTTTAAATAATTCCCAAGCCTGTTTTAGCCATCCGCCAATGTCAACATTATTTTTTTGTTTATCAACAATAATTTCAGCTTCAGGTTCAGCCGGATTCTGTTCATCAACAATAATTTCAGCTTCGGGTTCAGTTGAATTCTGTTCATTCATTTCATCATTCATGGTAACACCTTTGTTTGTTTAAGGTTAAAAGTTTTCAAAATAAGGAAAAAGCCAATGTACTTTTTATAATTATATCAAAAAGTCATTAAAAAATCATTAGTTAAACTGCTCGAAAAGAATTATCGAACCAAATGTCCGATAAGGACAAGAGTTATTAGCCTGTGGTTTCAACCACAGGACCTGAAGACCAAACAAATCCGCCCGAAAAGGGCGGAACAAACAACGTTTTTTATTATAACCATCGCTTTCTGCCGTTTATCGAATAAAATGTACCGTCCTTTTCGAGCAGTCCCTGCTCGAAGTTTGTTAAAAAAGCTGGTTACTCGATGCAATCATATCCGATAATTTTTCTGCTGCTTTGAAAGATTTAGCAAGGAATTTATTTTCGTCATTTATTTTCATATTATGCATTGATACCTCAAGGCTCACGCATTTTTTATAAGAAGATTTTGCGAGAAGTTTTGATAATCGGTTCCAATCGACGGTTCCTGTAAAAGGTATTTGATGCAAATCTTTTTTACCGTCATTGTCATGAATATGAATTGAGATCAATCGGTCTTTAAATTTATCCAGCCACTCATAAGAATTTTCTTCAATATTTCCATGTCCTGAATCATAACACAAACCAATAAAATCAGGACCATAATCAGAAAGATATTTGTCAACAACCGGGAAATTTATTATATTCTCAATTGCGATTTTTACGTTTCGTGATTTAGTGTAAGGCTGCAATTCATCAAGTGATTTCCTAATGGAATCCGTATATTCCGGAGCGTGCATAATAATCACATTGCTATTAAGTTTAACCGCCATATCGATTCTATTTTTCACGAGATTAACGCCGGCTTGTCTTTGGGTTTCATCAAGAGCTGCCCATGAAGTTTCAACACCGTAAGAAGCGTGAACATCGAGAATTTTTAATTCGAATGTATTCAGACTTTTTTTTATATCTTCGATTTCATCATTTGAATAAAGATGGTCGGTTGACCATTCGTGGCACCAATGAATGTATGAGAATCCTGCATTCGATATTCTTTCGATGCAAGAAAACGGTTTCCCGGTATCAGTGAAATAATCAGTAGTAATTGAATACATAGCGCGACAATTCTTGCTAAGTTTAGTCACTTGGAGGAAATTAAAATCAAAGCAAGATGCTTTGATTACTTTAAAAAGGTAGAAAAGAATCGGTTTGGAAATCCTTGCGTTTTACCCATCCTGCACCGTCCGGCGTAACAACAAGAATATCGATAGGTCCGCCGACATTTTTTGGTCGAGCCTGAAAACGAACAGTTTGCATTGTAGTCCAAACGGCAAAGACCGAAAAATCGATTCCGTCCTGCACAGACATAGCGTCCCATAAGATAGGGGTATTTGGAATTTCTCTTCCTTCGGGACCTTTTAAAGTCATTCCCGGCTGAATAAGGCGAGCGATGACATCCCCCTGCCCCCCCCATGCAGCGCCATAAATAATTTCATCGGTACCCGGTTTAACATTAATGCGTTTAATTTCGTTTCTGGAAACCTGACAATGGTAAACGTAAGGCACGCTTACTTTTCCTTCTGTTCTGTATCCAACCATGTGGAATGCAGTATCCGCGTTTGGATATCGCGCGCTGAAATATCTCATCATTTTTTCAACAACGTCAAGAATATCATCTTCCAGATCATTGTATTCTTCAAGAAAAAGGCGGACGGTATGTTCGATTGGTTTTCCACCAAGAATGGTTTCGCCAAAGACACTTACACCAATATTCTGCTCTTCAAGATGAAATATTTTATAGCAATTATCGGAAGTGACAGTTTCGAATCGCGGTAATTTTTTACCGTCGGGAGTTGTGCCTTCAACAGTAGCGGATTGCCGGCTATCAGCACCGAGGATTATTCCTTCGGGTAAATATGTAGTAACGACGAATGACATAGTTATAAATTGTTAATAGTTAATAGTTAATAGTTAATAGTTAATAGTTAATAGTTAATAGTTATTGGATTATTGGATTATTGGATTAATGATTACGGATTACGGAATACTCTTGTACCATTGCGCGAAAGCGCAATTCGCGCACTAGCGCGACTCATCCCATGGTCAAAGTTACTCTCAAGCGTAACAATTGCAATTTAAGCCATTTTTCTATTTTTTTACCTATCGCGAATTCAGATTTTTTCTCTCTTGTCATTAACGATGTAAGCGCGGTTTGTATGTCCATATTTTCGTACAGTACTTTGTAAACCACTTCAGTAACCGGCATTACAATTTTCAATCTTATAGCAAGTTCATGAATCGCTTTTGCATTACGATAACTTTCTACAACACCAACTGAGGCATTAAGTGCATCCTCGACAGACATACCTTTTGCAATCCTTTCGCCAAAAGCGCGGTTACGGCCGTGTTTACTGAAACACGTTGTTATTAAATCACCAACGCCTGCAAGGCCGAAAAAAGATTCAACCTTTCCGCCCATTGCAGTGCCGAACCTGATCATTTCCACAAGCGAGCGCGTAACAAGTGCGGATTTAGCATTATCGCCATATTCGCACCCATCAACAACTCCAGCAGCAACAGCGATAATATTTTTAAGAGTTGCGCTGTATTCAACGCCGATAATATCTGTATTTGAATAAACACGCAGCGTTTCGCATGAAAAAACTTCCTGCACAAATTCTGCGAGAGATCTCTGCTCGGATGCAGAAGTTACAGCAGTCGGCATTTTACGCGCGACTTCTTCCGCATGACTTGGTCCTGAAAGTGTTGCGACTTGCGGCAGGCCTGTTTCTTCGGAAATGACCTGGCTCATTCTTTTCAATGTTCCCGCTTCTAATCCTTTAGCAACATTTACAAAAGGTGCAGGTTCTTTTAAAGCACCTGCAACTTTGTGAGCCACTTCCCGCATCACATGAGAAGGAACTGCCATAACAATCAATCTGGTATTTAGTAATGCGTCATCGATGTCACTTGTAAAAATGAGTTTTTCTGGCAAAGGTATTCCCGGCAAATAACGATAATTCTGTCGGGCTTTTATAAGTTCTCTAGTATATTCAGGAAAAGCGCCCCATATTTGCACATCATATCCTTTTTCGTACAGTAAGACTCCGAGCGCGGTACCCCATGCGCCATCGCCTATTACGGTAACTTTCATTCCATTTTTTGGTGAAGTATAGTCGATCATGATCTATTTATTAATTATTAATTAATTGTTCGGTGTTCGGTGTTCAATTTAATTCGATTTAAGAACAAGGAACACCGATTTAAGATTTCAGAAGATAATTATGAATTAAAATCAAAAATCGTTAATCCTTGTTCGATGTTCGCGAAGCGCCCGGAGTATTTCGGGCGGTGTTCGGTAATCAGGTGTCAGTGTTCAGAGTTCAGGTGTCAGAAAATCACTCTGTATCCCCTACTTTACTAAGGAGGGGTGCCCGCAGGGCGGGGTGGTTCTCCATCAATTCATCCAACGAAGTAACATGTACTCATGTTCATCCATCCCCGGCATTCGCCGGGCGCTACGCGAATCCATCAATCCATCAATCCATTGGTTCATATGTTACACAAAAGTTATCTGTTTCGCAAAGGGTGATTGATTTTACAATTGCCTTAGTGTTTTTATTTTTTATCACTTTGCTCATCTGAACAAAAATCCATTTTGCGACATTTTCGCTTGTTGGATTTTTGTCATTAAATTCTTTCAAGCAATTCAAATTTTTGTGATCAAGTGTTTCGTTCAAAAGATTGTGTAAATTTTTGTAAATAAAAAGATAATCTATTCCTAAGCCCGTTTCGTCTAATTCATCGCATTTTACGGCGATCTCAACTTTCCAGTTGTGACCGTGCAACCCTTCAGCAGAACCATCCGGCCATTTAAGGAAATGCGCCGCGCAAAAGTCATCTTTTACTTTTATCAGATACATGTTCTTTGTCGCACCGGGTATTGTACTCCCCCTTTTATAAAGGGGGTAGGGGGATTTTATCAGGTGCTTGGAGGAAATTGAAATTAGCTATCGCAAATTACAATTTATTTTCCCAGTGTTTGCTTATTAATTTATTGCTAAATGTTTCCACCTTCCCACCTTCCGACTCATTTCATTTGATTCAGGATTCCGCCTTCGAGGATAGTTTCAATTTGTTCAGAAGTAAGATTGTGATTTAATTCGATCACATCTCCCGATATTAATTTAGCGGTAATTGTATTATTATTTTTCAATTGCGAGCGAATATTTTCGATTAGTACGTAATCATTTTCGTTTATTTTATCATAATCCTCATTATTTAAGAATGTCAGGGGCAAAATACCGAAATTAACAAGATTTTCTTTATGAATTCTTTCATAAGATTTTGCCGCGACGATTTTTATTCCAAGATACATAGGGCAAATCGCTGCATGTTCACGTGAACTTCCCTGCCCATAACTTTCTCCCGCGACAATAATT
>JAUVKG010000279.1 GCA_030596365.1 Chlamydiota bacterium
AAAGTTCATAATGCGATGAGATTAAAACATTTATCTCACCGAACATAAGAAACTTATCTAAAATGGATAAGAAATTTTTACAGTTTTTTTAATCACAAACTCCCGGATAAATTAACACCTGAAGATATGCGTAATTTTTTGAGTTATCTTGCATCCGAGCGGAATGTTCTCGGAGTAAAAAGTCTGTTGGATAACTGCTAAGTGGGGATGGTAATTTCGGGATTATAATATAACATGCTTGTCCAAAATTGATTTTTCGCGCAATCTTTTTATAGAGAATACTCTTTGAAAATTTCTCCGGCAGATGAAGGTAAAATGCCAAGCGTCCATGCTAAATCTATCACAGTCGGGCGTTTACGAATTTCATGTGAATGTAAGACCGCGGCAAGAGCGCGTTCAGTTGAGCAATTAATATCATTGAAATACCGTGCTGCGCCGGCTTTTTCGAGGCATTCTGCTATTTTACCTGCCGGTCGGGCGCGTTTTCCGAGAAGAGATTTCAATTCACTCCAGTAATCATCTGAAGATAATTTATCTCTCATAATTTGTAATTTTTCCTGTTTTGCATTATACTGTTCGGCAATAGAACCTGAAATATTTCCCCAGAATTTTTCATCAATTTTATCCGGCATTTTATGAATTTCAGGTTTATCAATCGATAAAATTCTTTCATACAATGCAGCTGCTATAATGGTGCCAATTCCAACCTGGCTGCCATGGAAATAATGAGGAATTCCATCTACAGAACTCATCATATCCAAAGTATGGCTAAACATATGTTCACCACCGGACGCGGGAGCGGAAAATCCAATCATCGTCATAGCGAATCCGGTATACATAAGCCCTGTAACAAGCGCTTCAATAGCCTCCGGGTCGCGCGCTTTTAATTTTTCGGAATTGTTGAAATACAAAGGTTCGATTTCATTAATTAATGATGCACATTCTTCACAAAAACTTTCGTTGAAAAACTTGTTATTCATCACCCAATCGGTTGTACTTACCGGCTTGGCTAAAAGGTCACCAAGTCCTGAGGCTGTTAATTCGTAAGGTGATGAGATTATAATTTCGGGATCAACAAAAACCGCAAAAGGAGCACGAGCATGAATCATGCTTTTTACTCCATTAATCGCCGGCGCGACATTTTCAGCTGTATAGCCGTTCATACTTGCTGCTGTTGCGACAACAGCGTATGGAACTCCCCTTTCAAATGAGATCCATTTTGTCAGGTCATTAACAACGCCGCTTCCGACTGCAAGAAATGCATCGGCAGGTTTCAGAATTTTATTAAGGTTTGCGAAAGTGATATCATCGCAAACGGGTTTATTATTTTCCTTTTCGGGAAGAATAGTAAGCTGAACATTCCAACCCGAATTTTCCAGAATTTTTTCAACTGATTCTCCGGCTGCGAGATATGTATTTTTATCTGCAATTAAATTTACAGTTCTGCCATTTAATTCCGAAGAGAGAATTTCCGGAATTTTGTCAATAGCATCCGGCGCGTAAATAAAATGTTTTGTTGGGATTGAATGAACGTTGCCGCATGGGCAGTTGAAAGTTGTGCCGAGGATACTTTTTTTGACTAACATTTTATTTCTCAACATTCGGATGAAGATCTACAATCATTTTCCATTCGCCCGACACGCAAATTTCATCACGTTGATTAAAAATATTAATTTCAGCGTTAACAATACCTTCTTTAGCGGTAAGTTTACGTTTACCTTTTATCGCAACGTATACATAAATAGTATCGCCCGGAAAAACCGGCAATCTGAATTGCCATTCCATCTGTCGTAAAGCAATTGTGCTTCCGTCAACATATCCGACTTTATTTATAAGACCTGCGGCATAAGAAACAATCATAAGCCCGTGGCAAAGTATTTTGCCATAAGTTCCCTCACGGGCATATTCAGCATCCATGTGAAGCGGATTTGTATCGCCGGTAAGAGTCGCGAACATAACAACATCAGTTTCCGTAAGAGTACGTGTAGCAGTTCTGAAACCTTCGCCTACAGTATAGTCATCAAAATCGTAACAATGAACACCAATGCTTTGCTTCAATAGGATCTCCTTAAAAATTAAATAAGTTTCTTTAAAGGTTCAAAAAATTCTTCAGCGGGAATAATGTTATTTACTTTTCCTATGCCGGATCCTACCATAAATAATCCTCCATCAGTATCGCCGTACAAAGTATTAAGCAAGGCATCAGCAATACAAAATTTTGCTTCTGTTGCTTCGCATGCGCGCAAACATCTGAACGGGCATCCGAAAGGAATTTTTTCGTTATTTAATAATTTTACAACTAAAGGCGTACGAAGGACTTTAACCGGCAAGCCCAGCGGGCTATGAAGAACGACAATATCTTCATTTTTAGCTTTAACATATATTTCTTTTGATTTTATGTCAATTCCTGATTCTTCAGTGCATATAAATTTTGTACCGACGTGAACGCCGTTAAATCCCATATCCAATTTTGCCAATACATCATCTGCTGAGGTAATATTTTCAGCGCCGATCAGCGATACTTTTTTACCGTATTCAGCTTCAAAAGGCGCTAATTCAGCCTTGACATCATGGAGAATATTTTGAATTGGCGACATTTCCGGATGCAAAACTTCATCTTCAGTAAATGCCATGTGACCACCGCATAGAGGTCCTTCAACAACAACAGCATCCGGTATAACCTGATATCTCCTGTGCCAGCTTTTCAGAATAACCTTCATCGCCCTGCCTGACGAAACGACAGGGATTAATTTTATTCCGCTGTTTTTTGTTAAGCCCGGAAGTGATATAGGCAAACCGGCTCCTGAAATTATAACATCGACTTTTTCTTCAACGCAAACATTGATAACATCGTCATAATTTGACAGAGCAACCATAACGTTCACTCCAAGAATTCCGTTAGGTGCCAGAGCTCTTGCTTTTCTGATTTCATCAATAAGATGTTCTCTTGAATCAGCCAGATAATCGGTCATTGAAGCTTCTATTGATCCCAACCCAACGCTTGATATACAGCCCACTCCGCCTGCGCGCGCGACAGCGGCGGCGAGATCTGCTTTTGCGACCTGAACACCCATACCGGCTTGAACAACCGGCATAGGCACTTCTAAATCGCCTATTTTCAATGGCAACATATATTCTCCTATCCGATAAGATCGGAAATAGATAAATTCATAAAATTATATTAAAACCGAAGATTAAATAATAACCTTTTCAGTTTCAGAATCAAAAAAACGTGCTCTTTCTATTGCAAGCGCCAAATCAATTGAATCACCAACTCTGCATTGTTCATGACCACCGATTTTAGCAATAAACGAATGTTCGCCTGAAGTTAAATACAAAAATGTTTCAGCGCCCATTGGTTCAATCACATCTACCAAAGCACTTATACAAGTAGAAGGATCTGCATCAGTAACATTGTTTATGTCTTCAATGTGTTCTGGTCGAACACCGAAAGCGACTTCTTTACCGACATAACTTTCGAGGTGTTTTGCCTGTTCATCGGTAACTTTTACTTTGAATGATTTTGCGTCCATCCAAATCCCGCCATTTTCAGCTAAGACTTTGCAATCCATAAAATTCATTGGCGGACTACCGATAAATCCTGCAACGAATTTATTTTCCGGATAATCATAAAGTTTAATTGGGTCGGCAATTTGCTGAATAAATCCATCTTTCATTACAACAATCCGGTCACCCATAGTCATTGCTTCAACCTGATCATGCGTAACATAAATCATTGTTGCCTGAAGTGTTGTATGCAACTTTGATATTTCCGTACGCATCTGAACGCGCATTTTTGCATCAAGGTTTGACAACGGTTCGTCAAATAAAAATACTTTTGGCTTTCTGACTATAGCGCGGCCTACAGCAACACGCTGACGCTGCCCACCTGAAAGTTGTTTGGGCTTACGTTCTAAATAATCTTCAAGGCCCAGGATTTCCGCAGCATCTCTTACTCGTTCGTCAATTTCTTTTTTAGGATACTTGCGCAATTTCAAACCAAAAGCCATATTTTTATAGACCGTCATGTGCGGATACAAAGCGTAGTTCTGGAACACCATTGCTATATCCCTGTCTTTTGGAGGAACGTCATTTACCACTCTGTCGTCAATCGTTATTTCTCCTTCAGATATTTCCTCCAATCCGGCAACCATACGTAAAGTTGTAGATTTGCCGCATCCTGAAGGACCTACTAAAACGACGAATTCTTTATCTTCGACTTTTAAGTTAAAATTTTCAACTGCTACTACATTACCATCATAAATCTTTTTGATATTAGTTAATGTTACTTCAGCCATTACATTCCTCACTTTTTATTATGTTACTTACTCTGTGAACCGCAAGAACGCCTTAACGTTTCCCGAAGTCCACGTTTTCCTATAAATCATCCAATTTTTCTGTAAACTGAAATGATTTAATTAC
>JAUVKG010000148.1 GCA_030596365.1 Chlamydiota bacterium
AAAATCGCGGGCTTTTTTTGTAACTTAATAATATATTTATTATTTGAGTTTTACAGCTAAACCTTTTGCTTCGGCTTTGTAAAAGCAGAGCGGGAAATAAGGAACGCATACATCGTGCTCTACATTTATGATTGCATCAGCTCCCAGCCTTTTCGCTTTCTTAACTAGCATATTGTTTACTACATCATTAAGCTGATCTTCAGCGTCAGCAGAAGCAATTTTCACTGCCGCAATACCGAACAAATAAAAGTTAAGTCTTTCTGACTCGATAAGCGCTACCGGTGTATACTTGCTGACAGACATGTCACCACGAATAACTTTGATACCGGCTGTCGGTTTTGCAACATAAGTTGAACTGCATCCGACGAGAAAAGATAATAATAAACATACTGCAATAATTTTTTTCATGACTTGACCTCCGTGAATTGTTATTTGTTTAAAAAATGGAGCGGGCAACCGGACTCGAACCGGCGACCTCGACCTTGGCAAGGTTGCGCTCTACCAACTGAGCTACGCCCGCTTTCATAACGTTGAGAATATTATATCAAAATGAAATTTGAAAAACAAGTGATAAATGGTTAATATTTAATAGTTAATGGTTATTAGTTATTAGTTAATGATAAACGAATCTATTTTCTTTCACTTGCTTTATAAACCTTGTTTTTATACAATAATAGTAATATTTAAGTTGATAATTAACAATAAGTATAATGAATATTCTAAAAAATTATAATATGCAAAATGTTGTCCTTGCAATAGATATTGGCGGCACAAATGTTAAAGCCGGCCTCGTAGATAGAAATGGCGTAATATCAAACGTGGTTCACCAGTCGTCAAAAGCGGCGGAAGGGCGCGATGCATTGCTTTCTGTTATTAAAGACGTTGTTGAAAACCAATGTAAAAAAACGGAAATCGCGGCAATAGGTTGCGGTACACCCGGCGCTATTGATCACAAAACCGGTATTGTCAGTTATATGCAGGCGCATATTCCAAATTATACCGGAACGCCTCTTGCAAAATATCTTTCGGAATTTTCCGGAGGAATAGCTGCAGCAATAGACAATGATGTGAATTTAATCGCGTTAGGTGAAAATTGGAAAGGAGCGGGTAAAGGTTCAAAATGTCAGGTCTCTCTCGCACTGGGAACAGGATTAGGCGGTGGAGTTGTTGTTGATGGGAAACTTTTTAGGGGTTCAAGAGGCAGAGCGCCGGAATTTGGACACATGATAGCAGTTTTGGGAGGCGAACCATGCACTTGCGGTAATTTCGGATGCTACGAAGTTTATACCGCGCCGGGCGCTATGACCAGGCGGGCAAATCATTACCTTGCCAGCGGAATACTTTCCGTGTTGAGTGAATGCGAAAAAATAACAGCGGCGGAAATAGTTCATTATGGTAATCTTAAAGATCAGTTGTGTATGAAGATATTAAATGAATCCACAAAATATCTCGCGAAACTTATATGGAATATCGCTCAGGCATTTGATCCGGACGTATTTGTAATTGGCGGTGGATTAATGAAAGCGGGAGATAAATTTCTAAGTCATCTTAACAGAGAGCTTGATAAATTCTACTGTCCTGATGAACTTGACCCGATGTACACAATAAAAATTTCTGAACTTGGAGATGATGCAGGAATTCTCGGAGCCGGAAAGCTTGCGTGGGATTGGTTGGACGGAATTGACAGATAAAGTAACTCAAGCTTCCAGCTTGAGAAATTGACCTAATTAATCTAATTAACCTAATTGACCTAAATAAATCCCAAGTTCCAAGAAAAAAGAATTAATAATAACAACATTAAACTTATGTTTTCTTATGTTCCTTATGTGGTTTAAGAAATTATGAAATCTAAAAATAAAAAACTCAATATTATACTTGCTTCATCGTCACCACGGCGTCAGCAGATGCTTAAATTGATTGATGTTCCATTTGAAATTGTTGTCAGTCATTACGAAGAAAACAATGAGATGAAATCCCGGCCAAGTAAAATTGTAATGACTCATGCTAAGGGAAAGGTGGAAGATGTCATTTCAAGAACTAAAGGCGGTGTTATAGTAGGCGCTGATACGCTTGTTTACAAAGACCGGGTTATTTATGGCAAACCGAAAAATATGGCGGATGCCCACAGAATGCTTAAAGAATTACAAGGAAAAACACATTATGTTTATACCGCGCTAGCTATTTTTGATACTAATAAAAATAAATGGATAGTTGATTATTTGAGAACAAAAGTTTCTATGAGAAAATTGACACAAAAAGAAATCAGCCGATATTTTGAACTCATTAATCCGCTTGACAAAGCAGGATCTTATGCAATTCAGGAAGCAGGAAGCATAATTGTTGACAGAATTGAAGGCTGTTATTACAATGTTCTAGGATTTCCAATGGCAAAATTAGACGAAATGTTGCGCGAAATAGGATATTCACTTTTTAACGCAAGATAACCGAGAGACGTTCACGAAGTAACATGTTTGATAAAATGTTAATGATAAAAAAACTTATTTGACCTTATGTCTCTTATCCACGAGGCCTTCGGCCTCGGGACGAGTTGTGGTTCAAAAAAATTATATGCAGTTAATTTTATATCCAAATACTGACCGGCAAGAGAAAATCATAGTTTCTAATGCCGGCGCTACAATCGGCAGAGCCGCTGACAGTACCATTCTTTTGACCAGCACAGGCATTGCTGAATATCATGTACATTTGCAATTTACTGATGGGCAATGGTTTGCTATAGATATATCTCACCGTGGTGATGTAAGTGTTGATGGAGTAACTAAAGCAAGACTTCCACTGCAAATTGGAAGCCGTATTTTTGTGGCCGGTCATGAACTGCTTGTAACATCACTTGATGAAGAAAAAAGTGATTCTATGTCTAAGGCTGTTAGTTATAGTGGTGCAGAAATCGTTCACGATTTAACTGTTACTAAACAATGCCCGCAATGTGGTTTTCTTTCTCATGAAGGATCACATTTTTGCCCCCGATGCGGTTATTCCTTTAATGTTAACATTCCGGCAACATCTCCTCAACAAGGCCTCATCCAACATCATGAATCAGCAATTACTCCATGGCTTGCGCTGATACTTGCCGTTTGCGGTCCAATTGTTCTTGGTATAGGTTGGCTGATAGGAGGAATAATTGGAATCATTTATCTTGCGCGCTCTGACAATATAAGCCGTCCGGGAAGAAGGACCGCATGGTTTGCTGTTATTTTCAGTATTGTATGGCTTGCAATTCTTGGAGCCGGCGGTGGCTGGTATTTCTGGGATTACTTTGCAGATATCAGGATTGTAAAGAATGAAGAACGTGTAGAGAATTTATTAAGAAAGATTGCTGTGTCCCAATATTATATTAAACACGCGGAAGTTTTTGATAATGATAATGACGGCGTAGGAGAATATATTTCTTTTCCAAAATTGCAATCTGCGGATTATCATCAATTTGACGTGAATCTTGATAGGTCTCCACTTCATTACGGATATTTTTTTACAATAAAACGTGCTGATGAAACTGGTTTTATTTGCACATCATATCCGAGAAGGTATGGGAATACCGGAATAAATAGTTTCTGGATTGATGAAAAAGGTTATGTTTATAAAAAAGACCTCGGGGGTGAAAATTTTGATAAACCTCCTGTATTAATAACAAAAGAAACCCAAATAAGCCTCTTTGAAGGAATGAGTGATGAAATAGCAGCCGACCTTGAGCTCGCTGCAGAAAAAGCCTTTAAAAACGGCAAGTATGAAAAATGCAAAAGAATAATTCATAACGTAAGAACTAAATTTCCTAAATCACTTGCGGCTCAAAGGTTAACTAAACTCGAGAAATCTACTGACCCGTTTATTGTTGAATTTAAATCTAAAGAACTTTATCAGCGCGCTGAACAACTTATTAAGGGAAAAAAGATCGATGCGGCAATTCAAGTCCTTAGATCTATTGTTCAAAATTATAAAAACTCATCACTGGCTTCAAGTTCTAAGAAAAAGCTTGCCGAATTAACTGAAAGCCGAGCGAAAGAATCTCTGAAACAGGCGCAACAATATGTTAAAAATAAGCAGGCTGAAACAGCGCTGAAAATCTTAAAAGATATAGGAAAAAAATACCCTGAAGCTTCCTCAATCTCTTCCCTGAAAGAATATATCGGTACCTGCGAAACGGAAGTTATGAAGATACTTGAAAAGAAAGCTGAAAAATTTCTTAAAGAAGGTCAAAAATTCGAAGCGGAAGGGCAATACGAAAAAGCATATAATATTTACCTGTCTCTAAAAAATATTTATGGTCAAACCCAGACTGCCAAAGGTATTGATGTTACTATTGATAAAATGCGTAAACTTATGGAAGAACGTGAAGCAAGCAGATTAATAGAAGAATTATTCCAGCTTAATACAGATACCGATTCTTCCAGAATAACTTCTTTGCTTGACCTTCTTAAACGCGGATACTCAAGAGCTGAAATTTATAAGAAAAATCTTGATGAACTTAATAATTTACAAAAAACTTCCCGCGCTAACGAATACGTTAAAGCGGCTATTCAACAGTTGTCAAATAGTACTTTCCGTTCCGCGCTTGCCAACTTTGAAATGGCTATTGAAGAAGACCCGAGTATTGAGCTTTCTATGCGCGAAGAACTTAAACTTTGTCATTTATCGTTAGGGAATGCTGCTTTCGAGAACCAGGATTATTCTCAGGCGCTTATATATTATAAGAATTATTTAAAATTACAGCCTAAAGTTTCAAAATTGAGTATCGATAAATTAATGGAATGTTATTTCCATACCGCAAAACTTAAAGTTCAGAATAGTGACTTTAATGGAGCTGAAAAGGAACTTATTGCTTGCGCGCAAAAATATGGGAACACACCGGAATATAATTATCTCTATGGCCGGGTACTTATGAATCTTGGCTTTTGGGATGATGCCGCTGCACATTTTGCAAAAGCAATTTCAGGTACTAATGCAAAAAATGCTGATGAAGCAAAAATGTATAAAGCATATTGCATGTATATGTATGCTGTTGAAGAAGAACAAGTGCTATACCTTACTTTAAGCCAGGATGGCGATATTAAGAAACTAATTAGAGATTATGAAATTTTATTTGATCCCGCTAAAAGAAAAAATGTTCGGGTTAAAGCTAAACCTCCTCTCGTAAAACCTGCCGGAGGACGACCGTTTGCCGACCTGGCAATTGATTTATGTAAATTGCTTGATCAGCTTACTGCCGCCTCAGAGAGATTAACAGGATTTACAAAGAAACAAAAATCTCAGAAAATTGCTGAAAGAGGTAAAATCAGTTCTATGTTTCAAGAGTTGCTGACACGTTTAAAAATTCTTAGAGCAAGCACTTCTGCTGACGCATATAGAAAAGGTAAAATTCTCGAGCAGTTAGAGAAAGTCAGGAAACTTAATTACTCGGTTTATCAGTCGCTCAATCTGTCATTAGGTAATAAACGGAATCCTGAAATAATAAAATTTATTTCTGAACTTAGTGATAAAACAAAACTTTTACGCGAAGCAAAAGATAATTTCGAATTATATACCGGTCTCGAAGAACAAAGAAGAAGAAACGTCATTTCTATTCTGGAAAATATTGTTGGAGGTATGAAAGAGAATACTGTAAATGCTTCAGCTTTAAAACGTGACTCAAATGAAATCAGAGCACTTTATTCCTCACCTAAACAAACTGATTTGGCTGTGGCAACAATGCGTGATTTGTCAGAAGCTTATGCTATCGCTCCGCCGATGTTCGGCGTGATGCTTTCGGAACCTGTTACCACTGATGCAACTACATCGAGAAAGTAATCAAAGCACGCGACCGGCGTATGCCTGGTTCTTGCTTTGAGTTTTATCAGTTACAATCGCCAAAATTTCTTGATTGTAATTGTAAAAAAATATATTTAAAAAATTTGAACATGATAAACTCTATACCGAATTTAGATGATGTACTTAACATTGCTGTTAATGCTGCCCATTCCGCCGCGCGCGGGTTAAGAGAAACCTGGATGAATTCTAGCGCGCGCGTCTTAAAAAGAACAAAACATGATGTGAAATTATCCGCGGACATAAACTCGGAAAAAATTATCACGGAAATAATTATTAAGCAAAGACCACAGGATGGCATTATAGCAGAAGAAGGAGGGGAATCTCAAATTGATAATGACGGGGTTTGGATTATTGATCCCCTGGACGGTACTGTTAATTTTTCCCATGGACATCCGCATTTCTGTGTCTCGATTGCATGGCTGTGGAAAGGCGAAATTTCTGTTGGCGTTATTTATGATGTTATCAGAAATGAACTATTTACAGCAGTGCGAGGTAAAGGTGCGACACTTAACGGACAAAAAATTTCCGTTGCAAAAACTGTAGATTTAGCTCGGTCAATGATCGGTGTTGGATTCGGACAGTCAACTCCTAAGGGAGAAGGCAGAAACAATTTCAATACCCTTGGCGCCGAAGTTCAAAAACTTAGAATAAGCGGTTCCGCAGCACTTGACCTTGCTTATGTCGCTTGCGGCCGGCTTGATGCTTATGTCGAAAGCAGCGTTTTTGTTTGGGATCTCGCTGCCGGCTCTATTATTATTGAAGAGGCAGGCGGAAAAACATGTATGTGGCATAAAGCACCTCCGTTTGGTAGAAGCTGCGTTGCCGCAAATAAAGACCTTTTTGATAAAATCATTAATCTATTAACAATAACCGGCACGACATGCACGAACTTGCCTTGATGACTTCACTTGTTGACCGCGTGTGCGAAATTGCTAAGAACGAAAACGCTAAACGTGTAACGGACA
>JAUVKG010000412.1 GCA_030596365.1 Chlamydiota bacterium
TATCTTCCGTCAAAAAGGAATTATTGACGAGAGACGAAATTATAATCATGCCGACACAAACGAACAGGATTTTATAATTTGCAAAAAGTTTTTTCATTGTGAAGTACGATTATTATATTGCAGTACGATTTTGGGGGAGTACGATTAAATATAATGATTTTTTTATTTCAAACATTTTTATTAGTGTTTATTTGTGTTCATTCGTGGTTAACTTTTTTATAAAACTATTTTTTCGTGTTTTTAGTGTCTTTCGTGGTTAAATTATTCGTGGTTACCCAATGGCGCAATGCAGGATTTCTTCGCTTGTAACCTGTTTTTGTTTGTTATCGAATTCCCCTTTTATTTTACCTTCGTGCAGAACAATAATTCTGTCGCTGAGAGCAAGAACTTCAGGCATTTCCGAGGAAACAAAAATAATAGATTTCCCCTGTTTAACAAGTTCATTAATAATTAAATAAATTTCCTGTTTAGCGCCAACATCTATTCCACGGGTCGGCTCATCAAGGATAAGAATTTCAGCATCGGAATATAACCACTTTGCGAGTGCGACTTTTTGTTGATTTCCACCGCTTAGATTTATACATTGCTGACTAATGTCCGGAGTTTTAATAGACAAATCTTCCACGTATTTTTCCGCGACATTTTTTTCAACTAATTTTTGTATAAATCCAAGTTTAGTTATAGAATTAAGTTTTGCCGCGCTAATATTTTCCGCGACAGAAAAATTTAAAACTAATCCTTCTTCTTTCCTGTCTTCATTTAAAAGAGCTATTCCATTTCCAATAGCATCAATCGGCGAATTGATTTTTATTTCTTTTCCATTAAGAAAAAATTTCCCGGAATCAATTTTGTCAGCTCCAAAAACAGCTCTTAAAAGTTCCGTTCTGCCCGCTCCTACAAGTCCTGCAAAACTCAAAACTTCACCTTTTTTAAGCTCAAAACTTATGTTATCAAGTTTTCCTTCAATACAAAGATTTTCTATTCTCAAAACCGGATCACCATCTTCCGGCATTCTATGCGGAAAAGCGTGATCCATATCTCGACCAACCATTTTATTTACAATATCTTCACGGGACGTTTCTGAAATAATCATAGTCTCAATCGCTTTTCCATCCCGCAGTACAGTTACTTTATCGCTCAAATCAAAAATTTCGTCCATTTTATGAGAAATATAAATAACAGTTATGTTTTTTGATTTCAGTTCGCGAATAATTGAGTAAAGTTTTTCAACTTCTTTTTCTGTCAAGGTAGCGGACGGTTCATCCATGATAATAATTTTAGAATCAAAAGAAAGAGCTTTAGCGATTTCAACCATTTGTTTCTGGCTGACGCTTAGTTTTCCAATTTCAGTTTTCGGGTCTAATTTGCAGCCGATATGTCCAAGTAATACGGCTGCATCATCGAAAATTTCTTTCCATAAAATTTTACCTAATTTATTTTTTTTCAGTCGCCCAAGAAAAATATTTTCAGCGATAGAAAGTGAATTAACAAGATTGAGTTCCTGAAAAATTATGCTTAAACCAAGTTCCTGGGCTTTGTGTGGAGATTTGATATCAACTTTTTTTTCATTGAAAAAGATTTCTCCTTCATCAGCCTTGTAAACACCGTTGAGAACTTTCATGAGCGTGGACTTACCGGCGCCGTTTTCACCGCACAAAGAATGTACCTCGCCTTTTATAACAGACAAGTTAACGTTATCAAGCGCCACCACACCTGGGAAGCGCTTGGTAATATTTTTCATTTCGAGCTGCATTATTATTGAACGATTTAATGATTTAGCGATTTAATGATTTGACGTTTGACATTAATCCTTTAAAAGACAAACGTCCAACGTCTAAAGTCAAAGGTCGAAGGTCAACCTTCACACCTTCTCACCTTCCAACCTTCACACCTTTCAACCTCCCGCACTGGGAACCAGGCATACGCCGGTCAAGAGTGCGGGTTACTACCACGTTCCTTTAAAGTTTGCAACATTATTGATAGTTACATTCGTGATGGGCGGATGAAGCCATTTATCAACTTTTTCACCATTTAGAATTTTCACGCTGGCTTCGACAGCGGTTTTTCCTTCCCATTCAGGCGGCTTGGAAACTGTGCTGACCAGGTCGCCTGCGCGTATCGCGTTATAACCTTCGGTATTCCCGCTGATTGAAGCGATAGGAATTTTTTTGTTGGCTGCTTTTAATGCCTGAATAATTCCTATTGCAAGATTATCATCATGTGCGTAAATAGCATCAATTTTTTTATGTTTAGTAAGAAAATCTTCCATCACTTTTAAAGCCTTAGCTCTGTCCCAACCGGTATTTTGTTTATCAATAATTTTAATGTCAGGATATTTTTTCATTACATCTTCAAAACCTTTGGTCCTGTAAATCGCTGTATGCGCTCCTGCGGCACCTTCAACAATAACAACATTACCGCCTTTGGGTCCCAGAATATCGACAATTGATTGAGCGGCGATTGCGGCTTCTTTTTCCGCGCTTGCGCCGACAAAAGTTTCTACAATATCTTCCACTGAAGGGTCATGGCGGGTGTTTAGTACAATAAGCGGTATCCCTGCTTTTTTGATTTTTTTCATAGAGGGTATCGCAGCTTTTGAATTGCATGGTATAAGACAAATAGCGTCAACTCGTTGGGCTATCAATGCCTCAACCTGGCTTGCCTGAGTTTGATCATTCCATTGCGCATCAAGAATTTTAAGTTTGACATTCTGCTTC
>JAUVKG010000326.1 GCA_030596365.1 Chlamydiota bacterium
CAGCAAGAGCGATGATTTCAAATCTGTTTTTATGCTCACGAATAACATCAAGCGCCCTGAGTCCTATAGAACCCGTGCTACCGATTATTGCGATTTTTATTTTTTCGTTTGTTCCGGTCATTTTATTCAAGGACTCCAAAGACTACAAGGACAGCAAAGACATTAAAAGAGCTTTACGATTCCCCGCTAATTTCTTTATCCCACCGGTCTTGTGCCGGTGGTTTGATAAATTGGTTTTAAAAAATGCTTTGCAGATTTTTTTCCGCGACAGGGCAGAGGAATTCTTGTCGCGGAAAATATTTATCTTGCACCCGTATTAATTATTCACAAATTCCATCAGGTCTTTTTTTAGTTTTTCGCCGTTTTCCGGTGTATCACTTTCCATATAACAGCGAATAATCGGTTCTGTTCCTGATGGTCTTACAAGCACCCATTCAGCGGGACTAAACGTAAATTTGTAACCATCTATTCCATTAAATTTCAGAACTTTTCTATCGAGAAATTTTTCTTTTGATTGTTTTTCAAGTTTATCCAAAATTTCAGTTTTCTTTTCGTTATTGAGCTCCAAATCAACCCGGTCATTCCAACCTGTACCAACAGCTTTCTCGATATCGCACCAAATTTCTTTTAAGGTTTTGTTTTCCATCGCGATAAGTTCCGCGACAAGTGCGCAGGCAAGGATTCCGTCTTTATCAGGCACATGACCACCGATTGTAAGCCCTGCGCTTTCCTCACCACCGACGAGGACATTACCTTCTAAAATAAGTGGTCCGATATTTTTAAAGCCGACCGGTACTTCAACAAGTTCAACGCCAAAATAATCAGCAATTCTATCAAGATAAGTTGTGGTTGCAACATTTCTTACGATTCTGCCGGTTTTTTTCTTGTTTCTGAATTGATGCCAGGCAATCAGGCAGAGAACTTTGTTTGCTTCAAAAAAAGTACCATCGGAATCTATGACACCAAACCTGTCGGCATCGCCGTCAGTACTAAGTCCGAGATTGAAATCATTGTTTTTGACAAGCGAGATGAGTTCCTCAAGGTTTTCCGGAGATGGTTCAGGTCTACGACCGCCGAACAGCGGATTCAGGTTATCGTGAATTATAGTAACATCAGCGCCGGCTCTTTTCAGGATTTCATTGAGGTAACCTCTTCCTGTACCGTAAAGTGCGTCATAAGCGATTTTAAGATTTGCATTTTTAATCACCTCAAAATCTAAAAATTTCGAAATTGTTTTCAAATAATCTTCGATTGGATCAATTTCAGTAATCACACCTCTTTTGCTCGATGGTTCGACAGGTTGGTCAATCATCGCTTCGATAGTTTTTGTCGTTTTTGTATCTGCAAGTGCACCATCAGCGGGAGAGAATTTTATTCCCTGATATTCAGGCGGATTATGGCTTGCTGTAAAATTAATTCCTCCCGCTAATTCATTATCTATGATAACAAAAGAAATAACAGGCGTTGGGCAATCACGATTAGTCAACAAAACATCAAATCCGTTGTTTGCGAAATGTTCGGCAGTCATTTCGCGGAATTGTTTCGCAAGGAATCGTGTATCGCTGCCAACAACGATAGGCTTATTAATTCCTTCATTTCTAAGATAAAGAATGATTGCATTAAGTACACGTTTAACGTTATCGAAAGTAAATTCATCGCTAAGAATAGCGCGCCAACCTGCAGTACCGAATTTAATTTTTGTCATAGTTGTTATTAGTTATTAGTTATTAGTTTAAAAGTGCTCAAAAAGTTTGTATAAGCCGATGTTTTTCTGAAATCATCCAGCGCCGCGTGAGAAGAAACATAATTAACAAAATGTTTATCGTAACGCGCAGCTTCTGCAAAGCTAACTGCCGCAGGGTCATTAAGTCCCCTTCTCGCAAGCATACATCCATAATTAAAATAAGCTACAGGATACTCTGTATTTTTATCCACGGCTTTTTTAAAAAGGTCTTCAGCTTCAGCATAATCACCGAGATTCATTCTGATCATACCGAGATTATCAAGCAAATAAGCGTTTTGCAAAGGTGTCAAAACAGTAAAGTTCAAATTAGCCAAAGCTTTTCTATATGCGATCTCCGCAGCAAACGGTTCCGGCGGTTTTTTAAAATGGAGTGTATGCCCAAGATAAACATACAAGAGTGCGTGATCAGGAAAATCACTAATCAGATTTTTAAATTCTTTTTTTGCTTTTTTAAAATTATTATTGTTAAAATATGAAATCGCTGTTGTTAATCGGTCACCCTCGCAATCCTCAAGAACTTTTGTATAAGTTTGCTTCCCGGCAAACGAATTATCAATTGCTAAGCCACTATGAAAAGCTCGCAAAGCTTTTTTTGCTTTTCCGAGTTTACTATATGCCACTCCGAGATCAAAATAAATCAATGCGTCATTTGTATTTAAATTTGCCGCTTTTTCAAGAGATTTCACGGCGGAATAATCTGCGCCGCCAATTAATTGCGCATAACCGAGATTTCTGTATGCCGCCGAATTTTCGCGGTCAAGTTCGGTTGCCATTTGAAATTCATTTACCGCGAGGTTAATTTTATTTTGCACAAGGAACAAACCGCCTCGGCTTAACCGCGCATTAGCATCAAGAGGATAAAGGTCAATAAGTTTATTGTAAATTTTTTCCGCTTTTTCATATTCTCCGGTTTTTTGATAAAGCGCTCCAAGAGTAAAAAGAATAGTTTTTGATCTTGGAGATGTGTTTAGCGCTTCTTTGTAATGTTGGATTGATCGGTCGTAATCACTAGATTGTGCTGCGTATTTCCCAAGTTTTATGTGTTTCTTCACATTTTCACTTGTACGGGAAGCATTTGCCGGAATTGCATTAACCCAGCCAATAGTAAAAATTAACGTGAGAACGGTAATTATATTTTTACAATTCAGTAACATATTATCTTCGGTGTTCAGGTGTCAGTGTTCAGGTGTCAGTGTTCCATCAATCCATCAATCCATCATTCCATCATTCCATCATTCCATCATTCCATCAATCCATCATTCCATCAATCCATTAATCCATAAGCTGGAAGCTTGTGTTACTTTTTATAATATTTCAATGCCTCAGGCAGATCTTCTTTTATTTTATTAATTCTTGTTTCGTCAGCCGGATGAGTACTCATAAATTCCGGAGGCGCCTGACCATTTTTGTTCTCGCTCATTCTTTGCCAAAATGGGACAGCTTCTCTCGGGTCGTAACCTGCAATTGACATAAAAATCAAACCAAGTTTATCCGCTTCGCTTTCCTGTAATCTACTGTACGGGAGAACCGCTCCATACTGTGCGCCCAATCCGTAAGCTTTCATCCACATTTGCTGTGTTTCCGCCGGTTTTGTCTTTAATGCGGTAGACAAAGCCGTTCCGCCCATTTGAACAAGCATCTGCTGACTCATTCTTTCGTTACCGTGTTCGGCGATTGCATGCGCGATTTCATGTCCCATAACAACAGCAAGTCCGGTTTCTGTTTTTGTCAAAGGTAATATTCCCGAATAAATGACAACTTTCCCACCTGGCATACACCAGGCGTTCTGTTCAGGGCTATCCACAAGATTAAAATCCCAGTTATAGTCAGCAATTCTATCTGCCATTCCATTATCAGCGAGATATTGTTCTACAGCTTTCTGAATTTTTTTTCCGGTTTTTTTAACCATCTCTGTCTGCTGTGTATTTGTACTTTTTTTATTACTTTTCAAAAAGTCATCATATTGTTGATAACTCATAGACAACATAGTAGAATCAGGAATCATGTTTAATTGACGCCTGCCGGTTACCGGAACTATACTGCAAGAGTTCATCATCAGTACAACGGCTAAGAGTGTCAGTAATTTTTTCATAATTTTCATACTCCGTTAATTT
>JAUVKG010000348.1 GCA_030596365.1 Chlamydiota bacterium
ATTGCAAGCTCTTTGCTGAGAGGGTATCGCGCGCTAAAACCGGAACAACTTGGTCAAATAACGAACGCATTTTTAAAGCTTAAACGGTTTGATGTGAATGGCGGAAAATACGCTGAGAAAAACATTTTTGTGAATGGAAAATATATTGGTATAATTCCAACGAATCCGCCTCCGATTTCCAAATGGAAAGAGTGTGAGATATAGATTCCTTCAGAAGTATTAAAGGGATTAAAGCTTGACAATAAGATTTCGCTTAAGGATAAGACCGGAGATGCTTATAAGATTCGTGATTTGCAGATTGAGGTTATACTTAACGATGGCAAGCAAGTGTCTACGGTGGTTAATCCGCTTATTTACAGCACGAGTCTTGAATGGGAACTTGGTGAGGGAGAAAAATTATCACGTAATGGATCATCAATAACAATTTTATCATTTTAAATTGAAATTTTATAGAATTTCAATTTATGGTACAGAATTGAGAGTAATTATTTTAATGTTGATTTTATTAATTACAACACGCTAAACTGATTGGCGTTAATCAGGCAATTATAGTTGAAAAGATGTGAGGTTGAAGGAAATTACTGACTGACGAAGGTAAAGTAGCATAAGCATCTTTCTTATGGTTTATAATGGTCTAGAGGTCAGAGGTTAGTCAGAGAAGAACCACCCGCCCTAAAGGGCACCCCTCCTTGGTAAGGAGGGGAACATCGAACATCGAACATCGAATTACTAACAAACACGTGGAGAGACGAATGAATTTACAGTTAATAGACTGGGGAATGATTTTCGGATTTTTTTTAATAGCTTTAATAGTTGGCGTTGTAGTATCAAAGCAATCAGGGAAGAGTGAATCTGATTTTTTTCTTGCCGGAAGAAATATGCCGTGGTGGCTTCTCGGCTTTTCAATGGTGGCAACTACTTTTTCTACTGATACGCCTAATCTTGTAACCGATCTGGTTCGAACAAGAGGTGTTGCAGGCAACTGGGCTTGGTTTGCATTTTTAATTACCGGAATGCTAACGGTCTTTATTTACGCGAGATTGTGGAGGCGTTCAAACGCAGTAACCGATGTTGAGTTTTATGAAATTCGTTACAGCGGGAAAACTGCGGCGTTTTTACGTGGATTCAGAGCGATTTATCTCGGAGTATTTTTTAATGTGATGATTATGGCCGGTGTTTCTCTCGCGGCAATAAAGATTGGAGGGATAATGTTAGGATTGAGTCCTGTAAATTGTATTATATGGGCTTCGTTGATCACTGTTATTTTCAGTTCTATGGGAGGTTTTAAAGGAGTACTTATAACAGATTTTCTTCTTTTTATTATTGCTATGGTTGGCGCAGTTGCAGCTGCATATTTTGCATTAAAAATTCCTCAGGTGGGTGGATTATCAGGAATGCTTGAACATTTTAGAAATCCGGCGACACCTGAACTTGCAGATAAATTATCATTATTGCCGAAATTCGATTTTTCTACGCCTGAAAGTAGAAATACTCTTATGACGCTTCTTATTATTCCTATCGCGGTGCAATGGTGGAGCGTGTGGTATCCGGGGGCAGAGCCGGGCGGCGGTGGATATTTAGTTCAGCGAATGCTTGCTGCTAAGAACGAAAAACACGCGACTGGAGCGACACTATTTTTTAACATTGCACATTACGCGTTAAGGCCGTGGCCCTGGATTATTGTAGCTTTATGTTCGATAATAATTTACCCTGATCTTGCGTCAATAAAAAGTGCATTTCCAAATGCAGATCCATCAATTATCGGCAACGACACGGCTTATCCGGCGATGCTGACATTTCTTAAGCCGGGCTGGATCGGATTAGTGCTTACATCATTAATAGCGGCATATATGTCAACGATTTCAACTCACCTTAACTGGGGTTCTTCTTATGTTGTAAATGACTGGTATTTAAGATTTGTAAAGCCGGATGCTCCGCAAAAAGAACTTGTCTGGGTTGGCAGAATATCAACAGTTGTACTGATGGTTTTGGCAGCAGGGCTAGCGCTTTTGCTTACTAACGCGCTGCAGCTTTTTCAAATTTTATTACAAATCGGAGCCGGAACAGGACTGCTTTTTATTCTCAGATGGTTCTGGTGGAGAATTAACGCGATAAGTGAACTTACAGCTATGGTAGTTTCATTTTTAATTGCTGTCTATTTTCAATTTATTCATAGCATTGTAATGCCCGGAATTATTTTGGAAGATTGGCAAAAATTGATTATTGGTGTGGCTATAACTACGATTTGCTGGATTGCAGCCACTTTTTTAACACGTCCTACGAGTGATGAAAAGCTGAGGAGTTTTTGCGAATTAATAAATCCCGGCGGTCCCGGTTGGAAGAAAGTTTTTGTTAAAGCTAAAGTTGAAGGAAAGCAAATAATTCCGAAAGCTCCTGCAGAGAATTTATCACTTGGTATTCTTTGTATATTTATAGGTTGCGCAGCGGTATATGCAGCATTATTCGCTACAGGATATTGGTTGTATGGCGAGACTACTTTAGCCGTAATATCGACAATCATAGCTATAATTTCGGCGATTTTGCTCATGGTTTTTTGGGGAAAAATTAATAAGGAAAAATTGAAGGCTGATTTGTAAATTAATTTTGTAGCTTATCTCGTTGAGGTCGGCAGATAATATTTGGAATTAAGCAATTAACTAGTAATAACATTAAAATAAGAAAATAGATGAAATTTATTAAACTTGAAATTCCTGAAGTAGTAGTAGTAGAACCCGATATTTTTGGCGATGAACGAGGTTTCTTTTTCGAAACTTATAAAAAAAATGAATTCCTGAAAAATGGTATTGATGTAGACTTTGTTCAGGATAATATGAGCAGCTCTACAAAAAATGTTTTGAGGGGACTTCATTATCAACTCGATCCTGCGTCGCAGGGAAAACTTGTTCGTGTGGTTGTTGGTGAAATATTTGATGTAGCGGTTGACATTCGTAAAGGGTCACCGTGGTATGGCAAATGGGCCGGTCAAAAACTTTCGGCTGAAAATGGGAAATCAATGTACATTCCACCTGGATTTGCACATGGATTCTGTGTTCTGAGTGACAGTGCTGTTTTTCATTATAAATGCACGAATTATTATTCGAAAGAAAATGAACGTGGATTATTATGGAACGATTCTGAAGTTGGAATTGAGTGGCCTGTTTCAGAGGATGAAGTAATTCTTTCTGAGAAAGATAAAAATGCTTTGAGTCTTTCGGATGTGGAAACTAATTATGAATTTTGAAGATGCATTAAATAAATTTTTACGTTATCTGAAACTGGAAAAGCAATACAGTATTCATACTTCTGCGAGTTATAAACGCGACATAAAACAATTTGAAAAATTTTTAAAAGAACAATATGATTATTTGCTGAACGATATAGAAAAAATCAACTCTGCTGTAATTCGGGAATATTTATCCACAATGATTATTTCAGGAATATCGAGAAGAAGCGTTGCGCGAAAATTATCAGCGTTGCGCTCGTTTTTTAAATATCTTTTCCGGCAGGGAGACATTCAAAAAACTCCAACAGAAAATATTACCGCGCCAAAGCTTAATAAACCTTTGCCGAAATTTTTAACCATCAAAGAAATTGACAGGCTTGTAAACGCAATTGAT
>JAUVKG010000341.1 GCA_030596365.1 Chlamydiota bacterium
TCGGTAATCAGGTGTTAGGAGTCAGGAGTCAGGTCCAAAATCCAAAATCTAAAATCTAAAATCTAAAATAAATTATGGCTCAGGAAGATTATTATCAGCTTCTTAAAATCTCAAAAACAGCTACGGCTGATGAAATTAAAAAAGCATATCGTAAAAAGGCTCTGAAATATCACCCCGATAAAAATCAGGGCGATAAACATGCAGAAGAAATGTTTAAAAAAGTGTCGGAAGCGTATGAAGTGCTTAGCGATGACAATAAACGCAGAATGTACGACCAATATGGCGCTGAAGGCGTTAAACAACAGTTCGGCGCCGGCGGCTTTCAATGGAATAATTTCTCTCACGCAGATGAGTTCGGAGATATTTTCGAAAGCTTCTTTGGCGGACGAGGCGGCGGTGGCGGCGGCAGTATTTTCGAAACTCTTTTCGGCGGTGGCGGTGGTGGCGCAAGGCGAACACGAACAGGCGGACAAGTCGGTTCAAATCTGCGTGTTGAAGTTCAAATTGATTTTATGAAATCTGTACGTGGAACAGAAAAGCAGATTGAAATAACGAAACCCGAAGTATGTGGAAAATGCAGCGGCACCGGTGCGCAGGCGGGATGTAAACCGACTATCTGCCAACATTGCGGCGGTCATGGACAAGTTCAAGTCACCCGCGGATTCTTTTCTGTAGCGCAGGCATGTCCGATTTGTAAAGGAACCGGTGTGGTTATTGAAAAGCCTTGCAATGATTGTCACGGAACAGGAAGAGTTCGTAAAAAGAAAAAATTAAAATTCCTGCCGGCGTTGACAATGGCTCACGTCTGAAAATTTCCGGCGAAGGAGAAGCTGGAACTCTCGGCGCTCCGGCCGGTGATCTTTATGTTATAATTCATGTCAGTGAACATGAAATTTTCCATCGTGAAGGTAATAATGTAATTTGTGAAGTGCCGATTTCTTTTCCACAGGCAGCGTTAGGATGTCAAATTGAAGTACCTACAGTTCACGGACAGGTAATGCTTAAGATTCCTGCTGCCACACAATCCGGCAAGCTTTTTAGAATGAAGAAAAAAGGAATTCGTGATTTGCATGGATATACAGGCGACCAATTTGTACGGATTAATGTTGAAACTCCAACGAGTCTAACACGAGACCAAAAAGAAATGTTGAAGCATTTTGACGAATCATGTTCAAAGACATCTCATCCAAACATGCATGATTTTATGGGTAAGCTCAAAAATCTTTTTAAGTAGCGCCTTGACGTGCCTTGTTTGGTAGATTTACAGGTACGTCTGAGAAAATTCATCTCTTCGCGATGAATTTATAGTCCGGGAATTTTTTGATATCGTTCATAGCGAGGAACAAACAAGGAATCAGAACCAAAGTTATCAGAGTGGCAAATAGGATTCCATATCCTAATGAAATAGCCATGGGAATCAAAAAACGGGCTTGGCGAGAGCGTTCGAAGATCATGGGAGCCAATCCGCCAAACGTAGTTATTGTTGTTAAAAAAATAGGTCTGAACCGTTGAACTGCAGCGCTTACAATTGAATCATGAATATTCATTCCTTTTTCACGATTCTGATAGTTAGCAAAGTTGATTAATACTAATGAATCATTGACTACAATCCCCGCCAGAGCAATTATGCCAAACATACTTGGAAGACATAAAGAATAGCCCATAATGACATGCCCCAGAATCGCGCCTACAATGCCGAATGGTATGCTTAACATTACGATTAGAGGCTGTAAATAGCTGCGAAACGGAATGGCCAGCAAGGCGAAAATTGCGAGCAAGGCCAATACGAAATTAATTTTCAAAGAACCCAGGCTGTCACGCATATCAGCCTGTCGGCCTTCAAAACTGTAAGTCAATCCCGGAAACATACTTTTTAATTCAAGCAGTTCCTTTTTCTTTAATGCCGCAATTACTTCACCTGCACGGTCATGAGGAGTTACATCAGCGGAGATTTGTACAGCGCGTCTTCCGTTACGTCGTTTGATGTTTGAGTCTGCGATTCCGTATTCCGCGGTAACAACTTCACGTAAATGGATTTCTTTATTTTCAGGAGTACGGATAATCATTTCATCCAGGTCGTATTCAGAAATTCGTTCTTGTTTTGGTAATCGAACCATAACTTTTATTTCATTACGCCCGCGTTGCTGTCGAATGGCTTCGGCGCCATAAAAAGAATTTCGTAGTTGGCGTGCAATATTGATTGCTGATAAACCCAAGCGTTCACCTTCGGGGGTTATTTTAAAATCTATTTGTGTTTTACCCTTTTGCACACCATCATCCACATCAGTAACCTGCGGATATAACAGCAATGATTTTGCCAGTTTTTCACAAGCCTTATTTAAAATGTTAATATCACGATGGCTCATTTCAATGGTTAAAGACGCTCCCGAACCGGGGCCGCCGCGATCGGATTGGAATTTCATTACATCTACGCCTGCTACAGGACCAATTTCTTTTCGCCATTGGCGTGTAAATTCCTGTGTGCTCATAATTTTATCTCTTATTTCAGAATCCGCGAGATAAACCCGTACAGAAGCTTGATGGCTTCCACCATTTCCCAGTTGAGCAAAAATACCTTTTACGAGTTCAGGTTTGCCGATTTTTTTTACTACTTTTTGTGCCGCAGAAATCATTTTTAACATAATTGACTCAGTCTTTTCTGCCGGGGCGCCGTAAGGCAATGTCACTGACGCGTCTGAAGTATCTCCTTCCGCTCTTGGAAATAAACTGAATCCCATGCGCCCGCTTCCGGCGTAAGTAACAGAAATGATAAGAATAGCCAGCGCAATACCTATAGTAAGATATCTCCAGCGCAGAATAGTTTTTAAACCCGGGGCGAATTTATTACGTACCCAGTTACTAAAAGCCTTACTGAATTGCTGCTGATAATCATGAAGTAAAAAATTTAAACCCGATCTATTTCTGTCTTTCTGATGAGCTAAATGAGCCGGTAGTATAAATAGAGATTCGATCAGCGAAATTATAAAAACCGAGATAACAACAATCGGTATAGTTTTAAAAATTTTACCTGTTCTTCCCGGAACAAAATAAAGCGGAAGAAATGCCACTATATTTGTTAGAATACTGAAGATAACCGGCATAGCCACCTCACGAACGCCCATAATTGCCGAGATTAAAAATGGCTGGCCATCCTGATGATGATGATAAATATTTTCTCCCACGATTATAGCGTCATCAACCACAATTCCCAACGCTATGATATAAGCGAACAATGAAATCATGTTGATTGTCACATCTGCATAGGGCAGAATCAGGAATGAACCGAGAAAGGAAATAGGGATCCCCATCATTACCCAGAAAGCCAATCGAATTTCCAAAAACAATCCTAAAATAATTAAAACAAGAACCAGGCCCAGTAAACCATTTTTGATAAGCAATTCCAACCTTTGGCGATAATGTTCGGAGCGGTTATCTAATATATCTGCCTCGACTCCGGGAGGTAAGGTACCCTTTATATATTCCAGTTTCTTATATACTGCTTTTGATACTTGTATTGGTGTTTGATTTCCCACACGAAAGACGTCTAACCTAATTGAGTGTTTACCGTTATACAAAGCGAAGATGTCAACGTCTTCAAAATGATCTTTTATGACGGCGATATCTCCGAGCAGGATTTGTGAGCCTGAAAGAGTTGTTATTATAGGAAGTTGTGCAAATTCA
>JAUVKG010000360.1 GCA_030596365.1 Chlamydiota bacterium
AGATGAAACCGGTAGTGAAGGAATATTAAAAACACCTTGCGGAAAAACAAAAACAAAAATCAATATTGCAGGGCAACATAATTGTAGAAATGCCGCAGCGGCAACGGCAGCGGTTATGACAATAGAAAAAGATATTACTACTGAAAATATTGCTGCTGCGTTCGGAAAATTAAAATCCGTAAATATGAGATGCCAATTTGTCAAAATCAACGGCGCTAAAATATTATTAGATTGTTATAACGCGAATCCTGATTCGATGCGTGCAGCAATAGACCTTATTTCTAATTTAAAAACAAATGGCAGAAAAATTGCGTTCCTTGGAGATATGCTTGAGCTGGGTTTGGGATCCGCAAACTATCATAAAGAAATAGGTGCATATGCTGCAGAAAAAAAAATAGATTTAATAGTTACGACCGGAAAATATTCTGAAGCGATAATAACAGGCGCAAAAGAAAAAGGTATGGCCGCTGAAATGTGTAATGATTTTAAAACTGTAGAAAAAGCAGCGGATTTCCTGGCCGGAAATATTAGACACGATGATGTCGTTTTAGTAAAAGCATCACGACAAGCGCGATTTGAAGAAATTATAAAAACAATTAACTCTACCAATAGAGCGGTAGCATAAATAAAAATATTGAATAAAATAAAAAATAAAATTGATAATGAACAGGACCGGGGAGTGAGGTTTAAATGGGCCCCTTCACCCATCCCCCACACCGAAACCAAACACAAACCGCAAGCTCGTTTGCCTCACCTCGGTATGGTTCTCCGTTCCCCCATGGAGAACCATATCCCTGTTCTTTTTTTTATTAATCGACGAATATTAACAAGTAACGGATAAAAAAATGCTTTATTATCTATTATATGAAAAATTATTTGAGTATTTCTCTCCTTTAAGGATTATTGATAAACTCACTGTTCGGTCAGGCGCAGCAGCGGCAACTGCTTTTCTAATAAGTATAATTTTCGGTCCGTATTTAATTCGTTTATTATATAGACTGAAAGTCGGGCAGCAAATCAGGAAGGACGAGTGCCCGCCTCTACATCTGATTCACAAAAATAAGCAGGGAACACCAACTATTGGTGGAATACTTATTATTTCATCGGTTGTTATTTCAAGTTTATTATGGATGCGGCTTGATAATTTATACACATGGATCGTACTTTTTGTATTTGTATCACTGGGGATTCTTGGGTTTGTGGATGATTATCTTAAAGTAAAAAATAAACGCTCATTAGGTTTAAGGGCTCGCTCAAAACTTATTGTGCAAGTGTTTGTTGCTGTTGTTGTTGCGGCGATACTAATTTATACGGAAAATAAATTTCCTTTGTATGTTCCATTTTACAAATTCCCTGTTATTCAAAATATGGGAATCTTCTTTGTTTTCCTTGCTATACTTGTAATTGTTGGTTCCTCAAATGCTGTAAACCTTACTGACGGACTGGATGGACTGGCCATTGGAACAATTTCTTCGGTTGCCCTTTCTTTTACAGCGCTTGCCTGGCTTGTCAGTAATGTTAAATGGGCAGGCTATTTAAATATTTTTTATGTTCCGCAGGCATCGGAATTAACAATTTTTTGTGCCGCGCTTGTTGGAGCAGGGCTTGGATTTTTATGGTATAACGCTCACCCGGCGATGGTTTTTATGGGTGATACAGGAAGCCTTGCGCTTGGAGGAGCTGTAGGAATAGTTGCTTTATTAATTAGAAAAGAAGTGCTGCTGTTAATTATCGGTGGAATTTTTGTGATGGAAGCTTTATCAGTAATTCTTCAGGTGGCTTCTTTCCGTTTGACAAAAGGAAAACGAATATTCCGAATGGCGCCGATTCATCATCATTTCGAAATGAAAGGTTGGCCGGAGACGAGGGTAACTGTTCGTTTCTGGATACTTGCGTTAATTTTCGCACTAGTTGGTTTAATAACTCTTAAGCTTCAGTAATAATGAAAGTTGCAATCATAGGTCTTGCAAGAAGCGGATACGCAGCGGCAAAGCTGGCTTTGTCTCTCGGATACTCAGTAAAAGTATCCGATGGTTGTAACGGTACACATATGTCGGAAGAAGCCTTCCGGGAACTTGAAAGAAAAGCTGAAGAATTACGCCTGCTTGGCGCTTCAGTAGAAATCGGAACTCACAGCGATGAATGTGTTAAAGGCGTTGATGTTGTTATTGCGAGTCCTGGAGTTCCTGATACGGCAAAACCAATTAAGATTGCAAAATCCGAAAATATTCCCGTGATTAATGAAGTTGAATTTGCTGTTCGACAGACAAAAGCGAAAATAATTGCGATAACAGGAACGAATGGGAAAACAACAACAACAACTTTAATAGGTCATATTCTTAATTACGCAAATATACCGGCTATTGTTGCAGGAAACATTGGGCAGGCTTTATGTGGAGTTGTGGAAAAAGCAACATCACAAAAATATCTTGTCGTTGAATTGAGTTCGTTTCAGCTTGAAACTATGGAAAACTTTCATCCGGATATTGCAATATGGCTGAATTTAACGCCGGATCATCTTGACCGACATGGCACCATGGGGAATTATGCTGCCGCTAAAGGGAAAATGTTCATGAATATGAATTCCGATGACTGGGCGGTAATATGGAATCATGATCGAGAGATTACGAAGCCGTTTATTGAAAATACAGGCGTAAAAACTGTTTGGATAGATGAAACAGGGAAATGGAAACAGACTCCCGAAAATTCTTACAAGATGAGCTGCGATAATGGAGAACTTGTTTCTGTGTTTAACGGCGTTAAACAATTACATGGGCAGTTTTCAAACCTTAATCTTAAAGGCGATCACAATATAACAAATATGCTTGCCGCAATTTCAGTGGCACGGATTTTACGCATTCCTAACCATATTTTAAATGAAGCGCTTGTGCAATTTCACGGACTCCCGCACCGTCTGGAGTTTATAGCTGAAAAAAATGGAATTAAATTTGTTAATGATTCAAAAGCAACAAATATTGATGCGGTAATTAAAGCACTTGAATCTGTTGAAAAACCGATTTCACTTATCGCCGGTGGATATGATAAAGGTGGAGATTTCACCCCGTTAATTAATTTCGTAAAAGAAAAAGTAAATAAACTCGTATTAATAGGCGATGCAGCGCCAATGCTGAATGAAGTTTTTAAAAATATTGAAAATAAAGTGGTGGTAAGATCTATGAAAGAAGCCGTGGAAGCAGCGGCAACAAATATTCCGCATGGAACAACAGTCTTACTCGCTCCGGGTTGCGCTTCATTTGACATGTATGACAATTTTGAAAAGCGTGGTGAGGATTTTTCGAAATGTGTTTTAACTGGTGCCTGAAAGAAGGTGTTTTTGTTCAGATATTAAAAACAACGTAATAAAAATAACAGAAAATAAAGGGGAAATGATGAAATCAAACAAAAAAAGAAACTTGGCAATCGTTTTAACAGGCTTATTGTGCATCGTACTGTTTAGCTGTGCAAGAGAAAGAGGCAGAACGGATATCGCTCTTGAAATGACTGACGAGGATAGCGTTGAAGC
>JAUVKG010000175.1 GCA_030596365.1 Chlamydiota bacterium
GATGTGGATTACGAGTTAGAAGCAACTATAAATCAGACTTATAACGGTCAGCCAATAGTCGGTGGAATGATCAGTAATAATTTCCCGTGGGCAATTGGTCGCGGAATGCACTTAGGACAGTTGATGCATGGTTTTGATGGAAACGTTGATGAAGTCAGAATTAGTGATACTGCTCTTGTACCGGAACTATTTCTTGGATCTGTTCCTGAACCCGGAATGATATTTGGCGGAATTGCACTTGCACTGCTTGTATTTCGCAGAAAGTAGTATTAGTCACTATTGCAATAAAAAAGCATTGTCTGTCAATTCACATTTATTTGGGATTGGCAGACAATATAATTATGTTTTATTAATTAAAAAAAATTAAATGAAAATTAAACCTTTTTACCTAATTGTTTGTTTGGCAATAATATTGCCAATAACCGCTTATTCTTCTAATATAATTAACCCCAAAAATGGCGTTTTAAATACTAACGGAACATTAATATGGTATGAAGCAGCGCTTTTGGGCATTGAAGGCAAAGGATGGACAAATACTATCTCAGATTATGATCGATTACCAATCACAGCTAAAAAGAAAGTAAGAAAAGCTATATGGGATATAAGCAAATTTCCTTCAGGTCTTTTCGTTCGCTTTAAAACAAATGCTAAAACCATTAATGTAAATTGGATTCTTACTAATCCGGAACTGGCTGTGTTACACATGCCCGCAACCGGAGTTAGCGGGATAGATTTATACGCCGGGAATAAGGAGGGTGAATTAAGATTTTGCGCGAATGGTCGACCTCATAGCATTTCTAACAATGTTACATTTACTTTACCGGTCAGTCAGGAATATGTAATATATTTCCCGACATATAACGAATTAAAATCACTTAAAATTGGAATCCCAAAAGGAAAATATTTATCTAAAATTTCTTCTCCCCCTCGTTCTATCGTTTTCTATGGCACTTCGATAACAGAAGGTGGTTGCGCTTCGCGACCGGGAATGATAGCGACTTCTATAATTGGTCGCAAGCTTGGTATATCTATCATAAACATGGGATTTTCAGGTAATGGTACTATGGAGGTAGAGTTGGCAGATATAATATCTGAACTCAATCCGGATATTTATGTTTTAGATCCCTTATGGAATATGACTCCGGAAATGGTTTCTGAACGTGTAGAGCCATTTGTTAAAAAACTCAGAAAAAACCGTCCAACCACACCTGTTATTCTTGTAGAAGATTCCAATTTCAATGATCTGCCTACAGTTAAAGGTGATATATTACGAAAAATATATGCGAAATTAATTAAAGAAGGTGACCAAAACCTTTACTTTTTATCAAATAAAAATATGCTGGGAACAGATGGCGAAGCTACTGTAGACGGATGCCATTTTAGTGATTTAGGCATGATGAGACAAGCAGATGCTTATATTAAATATCTTAAACCAATACTAAAAAAATAATGAAAAAATTGATCTATGTTGATAATAACGCGACAACTCGCGTTGCTGATGAAGTTGTGGAAGCTATGCTTCCGTTTTATACAGAATATTATGGAAATCCTTCAAGTGTGTATCCTTTTGCTTTGCTATCGAAAGCGGCTATAGATAAAGCACGGGAGCAGGTAGCAAAACTTATTAATGCCGAATGTCCTGACGAAATTATTTTTACAAGTTGCGGAACCGAAAGTGATAATATGGCAATTCTCGGCGCTTTAAATGCCGCGCCTGATAAAAAACACATCATCACTTCGGTTGTTGAGCATCATGCAATTTTAGCGTTAATCCATAAATTGGAAAAAAATGGTTATCGTGTTTCAAGGCTTGCCGTTAATAAAGAAGGATTGTTGAACCTTGATGAACTGCGCGATGAAATTTGTGACGATACAGCGCTTATCAGTTTAATGTGGGCAAATAATGAAACAGGAGTTATTTTCCCGATTGAAGAGGCAGCGAAAATAGCCGCGGAAAAAGGGATCCCTTTTCATACTGATGCTGTTCAGGTAGCAGGAAAATTAGATATTGATGTCCGGAAAACGGGAGTTGATTTACTGTCGATTTCAGGACATAAAATTCACGCTCCAAAAGGTGTCGGCATGCTTTATGTCAAACACGGAATACACATTTGTCCCTTTATTCTCGGTGGACAACAGGAATACGGTTGTCGTGCCGGTACAGAAAATGTTTCCGGAATTGTAGGATTTGGAAAAGCGTGCGAGTTGGCCGGAGAGTTTATTGAAGATGAAAAAACACGAATTTGCATGCTGCGCGATAAACTTGAATCGGAAATTCTAAAAAGAATACCTGATACTTTCGTTGTCGGCTCAAAAGAATGTCGAACGCCGAACACTACAAACATGATTTTTAAATATACTGAGGGCAAAACTGTACTTCTTATGATGGCTGAAAAAGGTATTTGCGCGTCGGCAGGGTCGGCATGCACAAGCGGATCACCCGAACCATCCCATGTTTTATCCGCGATGTTAGTATCGTTAGGTGTTGCTCACAGTGCGGTAAGATTCAGTTTAAGCCGATACAACACAGATGAAGATGTAGAATATATAATTAATCATCTCCCGCCAATTATTGAGAAACTAAGAAAAATGTCCCCGCCCACCTCGAAGAGTTGACGCGAATAAACTTTAAAAAATGAAGACTTATGAAAACATTTATTTTAAATCCCCAAAAAATGAAAATTTTATTATCAATACTGTTTTTTCTGTCTTTTGCATTCAATGCAGAAAGTCAAACTCTAACTTACGAAGATATAATTTCTAAAATTTATGACCTTCCGGCTCTTGCTAATCTCCCTGAAAAAGGAGAGAAAGGAGCACTTTTTTCTTCTTATGACAGAAGAACTAAATATGATGAAAAATCAGACACCTATATTGATTGGAATGCTAATATCGATAGTGTCGGCATGGTAAGAAAAGAAGGTGAATATTCTGTATTAGCAGATATCAAAGGTCCGGGCGTTATTTGGAGAATGTGGGCAGCATTAGTTGCGGATGGCAAAATTGAAATATATCTTGACGGCAAACTTGTTATTAATCTTCCATGGAAAGATTATTTTAGCGGAAAAATTGTTCCTTTTAATAGAAAAGGTTTAGTTTATGAAGTTGCGAGAGGATTGAATAATTATACTCCGATTTCATTCCAAAAATCATGTAAAATTATGACAAAAGCTAAAATTCCCGGTCAGGGCACAAATTTATGGGGACAATATTATCATTTTAATTATACTGTTTTTCCTAAAGATACAAAAATTCAGACTTTTAAAATGAAGCTTTCATCTGAGGAAAATAAAGCTCTTGATAAAGCTAATGAAATTTTAACCACGCATCTTGGAGAAAATCCCCTTAAATATAAAAATTTTAAAAAAGAGGTGAAAACATGGATTATTCAACCCGGAAAATCTCAAATCTTGAAGATTGACGGAAAGCGTGCAATTACAGCTTTAAAAATTCAAATCCCGAAACATAAGAATTATAATGATTTGCTTAGACAGCTGACCATAAGCATTAATTGGGATAATCAAAAGTTACCGGCTGTTTGGTCGCCGTTGGGTGATTTTTTTGGAACAGCGCCGGGAATTAATGAGTATAAGTCTTTGGTGATGGGGATGACAGACAGTAGCTCGCTTCGACCCGAAGCGAGTAAAGGTGTCAGGTGTCAGGTGTCAGGGAGGACAGGTGTCAGAGGTCAGAAAACAGAGGACCAAAAAATCCCCCAAACCCCCTTTAAGAAAGGGGGAATTAATCCATTAATCCATAAATCCAATAATCCGAACGCTTTCGAGTTTTATTCCTACTGGTATATGCCGTTTGAAAAGAATGCGAAAATTACTATTAAGAATGAATCAGATAAAGCACAGCAAATCTCTTTAATAGTTAAACACGAACAATTGAAATCTTCTTTTGATAATCTCGGATATTTTCACGCGAAATGGCATCGTGATTTAAATCAGGAACTCAAACACGGTATTGACTGGGAAATTCTGAAAACTAAAGGCAGAGGCAGATTCGTAGGCTTCTCTTTGCATATTTGGAACGCAAGAAAGAATTGGTGGGGCGAAGGCGATGAAAAGTTTTTTGTTGATGGCGAAAAATTTCCTTCTACTATTGGCACCGGCTCGGAAGATTATTTTGGTTATGCCTGGTGCAGTCCGAAAATTTTTTCTGCTGCTTATCATTGTCAAACAACAAATTTTAATAACGGTGGTCATGTTTCTAATAACAGATGGCATGTAGGTGATAATATTCCTTTTCTAAAAAGTTTTGACGCTTATATTGAAAAATATTTCAAAAATTCCAGAAGCACTTTTTATGCCGGCGTCGCATATTGGTATTTATCAAAAGACGGTGATGATGAAATTGGAGAAACGCCTTTAAAAAATCGATTGAATTATTATGCCGCTTATAAAATTTATGAAGAGAAAAATGCTCTGGAAGGTGAAGAATTATCCATTAAAAGTATTTCTAATGGTAAAACAAAAGTTCAAAACCTTGGCTTTTATGGAAATTACTGGAGCAAAGAGAAACATCTTTGGTGGACCGATGCCGGTAAAGGCGATTTTATAGAACTCGAATTTGACAGTCCTGACAGCAAAACCAAAAACTTAACTGCACAATTAACCAAAGCAATGTATCATGCAATAATTCAGCTATATTTTAACGGGGAAAAAATTGGTGACGAGATAGATTGTTACGGTGAGGGAATTAGCGCAACCGGCAAGATTAATTTTGGTAAAGTTAAAATAAAAAAAGGTGAAAACATTTTAAAAATAAAAATCATAGGTCTTAGTAATCCTCAAGCAAAAGAATTATATATGGTTGGTCTTGATTATATTAAATTTGTTGACTAAAAGCAAAAGATTAAAGAATAAATTGTAACTTTAAAAAAGGAAAACTTATGAAAATCTTTATTTTAAATCCCAAAAAAATGAAAACTTTATTATCAATACTGTTTTTTCTGTCTTTTGCATTCTGTGCAGAAAGTCAAACTCTAACTTACGAAGATATAATTTCTAAACTTTATGACCTTTCGGCTCTTGCTAATCTCCCGGAAAAAGGAGAGAAAGGAGCGCTTTTTTCTTCTTATGACAGAGCAAGTAAATATGATGAAGAGTCTGACTCCTATGTTCATTGGGAAGCTAACATTGATGGTTTAGGAATAATAAGAAAAGAAGGCGAAAATGTAGTCCTTGTCGAGATAGACGGCCCAGGCGTTATTTGGCGAATGTGGTCAGCTTCCATTGGAAAAGGAAAAGTAAAAACTTATCTTGATGGTAAACTTGTTATTGATATTCCCTGGGAAAATTATTTTAACAGGAAAACAGCACCTTTTAACAGAAAAGGTTTAGTTTACAACACTGCACATGGCCAGAATAATTATACACCTGTTTCATTTCAAAAATCCTGTAAAATAGTTGCGGAACCAAAATGGGGACTGTATTTTCATTTCAATTATACTATTTTCCCTAAAGGAACAAAAATCCAAACTTTTAAAATGAAACTTTCAGCTAAAGAAAACAAAGCGCTTGATAAAGCAAATAAAATTCTTACAACTGATATTGGGAACAATCCTCTTCAACTAAAAGATATTAAAAAAGAAGTTGTTAATTGGACAATTCCCGTCGGAAAATCTAAAACTTTAAATATTTCAGGTAAACGAGCAATTACGAGTTTAAAAGTCCAAATTCCAGAAAATGATAATTATAATGATTTGTTACGGAAGTTGACTTTAAGTATCAACTGGGATGATGAAAAATCTCCTTCTGTCTGGTCGCCGCTTGGTGATTTTTTCGGCACCGCACCTGGAATTAATAAATATAAGTCTTTGGTGATGGGGATGACAGACAGTAGCTCGCTTCGACCCGAAGCGAGTAAAGGTGTCAGGTGTCAGGTGTCAGGGAGGACAGAGGACGAAGAACAGGTTTCAGGTGTCAGAGGTCAGAAAACAGAGGACCAAAAAATCCCCCAAACCCCCTTTAAAAAAGGGGGAATTAATCCATTAATCCATAAATCCAATAATCCGAACGCTTTCGAATTTTATTCCTACTGGTATATGCCGTTTGAAAAGAATGCGAAAATTACTATTAAAAATGAATCTGACAAACCACAGAAGATTTCTTTAATAGTCGAAAGCGCGCCAATAAAAACTTCTTTTAATAATCTTGGATATTTTCACGCGAAATGGCATAGGGATCTTAAAACTT
>JAUVKG010000115.1 GCA_030596365.1 Chlamydiota bacterium
GTATGGGCATATTAGGAGTGCCACATGCGTGTAAAGCAGATCCCTGATACATGTCTATGCCGGTAATTTGCACGCTTTCTTTGTCTCTTGCTATGACGGTGAAAAGAGGTACTTGAGGAATAATCAAGCTCGTGTTGGACACTGATAACCCGCGAATAACATATATATCATCATTGAAAGCCGGTAAGATGGTAGGCTGATCAATGAATCCCATTAAAGCAACATTTGAAATCCCGTAAGTACGTTCCCCATTGTCAGGATAAGTATTTCCGCTGATGTCCAATTGGAGAGACTTGGATTTCTGGAATTCGAAAATTAGTGCTGAATAACGGTCGCCAGCAGCACCTGCGCACTCCAAGCGATTATCATACAATCTGCAGTTGCTAGCTCCTTTTGCTTTAATAGACGACTTCCTGGGAATTGAAAAAGTACAATTCGTTACAAAAAGAGTGCAGTCAGATGCAATGACAACTGCATTACTGGGTAGCCAGTCACTTGCGGAGCTGCCGCGATGAAAAGTTGAATTGTGGAGAGAAACAGTGCAACCGGAATCAGCAAAAATCCAGCCCCATGGAGTAACTTCATTTTTGCCCATTATTAGTGTATCATTAACGTGCAGGCTTCCATCAACACGAAAACTACCTGTAGTCCGCTCTATCTGTACTGTACTTGTCGATGAGAAAGTCAAGGAAGCACCCGGAAGGATGTGGACATTGCTGACAATATTGTGCAGACCAGGAGGGAGAACAACATTGTTGGATATTATGGAATCCACAGTATCTGAAAAAGAAATGTTTACAGTAAAAGCACATACGATTAATGATGAGATAATAACTTTATTGATGTTTTTCATGACCTTTCCCATTGTTACCGGTTTGAAGTACCGTTTTTAGCAAGACACAATTTAAATTGTATGTTTTGCATTAATTTTAAAGCAATACAGTTTATTTTTGTTCTTATCAACGCGACGAAGCACGGCAAGCAATTATATCGCCGAAACTTTAACTCATTATATTATACACTACCTATGTAAATATTACAACATGTAATGAAGTCCCGTTTTTGCCGATCGCAAGCCAATAAATGCTTGCCTTATAAAGAAAATGAACAAACAAACAGTTGATATTGGTTCAGGAATAATATTTATGTAATTAGTCTTAATGCATGTGTCAACTCCTAAACTATTACTTACAGTAAGCGAAATTGTGTAAAGTCCCTCATTTGAATATGAATAAACAGGATTGTGTTTAACGCTGATATCACCATTATCACCGAAACTCCATAACCAGGTTTGAGGATTCCCGGCAGAAGAATCGTAAAATTGAATTTCTTCATTGATAAAAGCGGAGCGTTTTGAAGAATTGAAATTTGCAAAGAACGAATCGTATTCAGAATCAATCCAATTTAATCTTCCAATAAGCCAGGTCTTCATCCAGTCTACTTCTTTCTCATATGTATCTCTATCTTTATATCCTGGTGCATTAGGCCATACATAAGAGCCGAGAACATCCCACTTTTCAAAATTCCTTTGTTGAGCAAATTCAAGTTGATCAGTTATCGCATCAATTTTTTTAATAAGAACATTTGAATCAAGCACATTTTTTCTAAGCTCTTGCCATCGCATTTTACATTTTTTTAAGTAGTTCGGGTCGTCAAGAAGTCGAATCCACCAAAATGGAAAATGAGAACCCGAATGATACCATCCATTTGTTTTCCAACCGTCATAATAATTAACATTTCCCAAAGCGATATTAAAATCCCAAATCGGTCCCATCCTTAGTTTTTCGTTTCTTTCTTTACAATAATATGTGCTAATTCTAAAGCCATCAATATTTCGCAAAGCCTGAATAATAAGATAATAATCAATAAAGGAATCAACGTTGATATATTTGGAGTATCCTGTTGTTTGATTTGTAAAATCAGGATTTGCTAAAGAAGCTTCAAAATCGCAAACATAATTTTTTATCCAGTTTTTTTGAGTAGCGGGTATAGTAATTCCGTCAGGCGACAAAATTGTCATCCAAATATTAGATGGAGTTATAAACTGATAAGTTTCTTTATCAGTTTTAAGAAAATATCCGCCCGAAATTTCAGGTTCGGAGAGTTGATAAGGATGCAGATCAGAAACATTAACTCTGTTTTTATCCTGTTTGAGTTTTTCCATAAAAACATAAACGCCTTGGTATTCGCTATTTAAAATAAGTTCGCAATATTTTGTTTTTGAAGCATATTGTCCCATATCTTCAGCAATGCTATAAGCAAAAACATTTCTCATAAGTGTTTTATCGCTATACGGCGCATGTAAAATCCAATCGTTTTCTTTCGGGAATCCAAATAATGAGATATTCAAATTTCTATCTATTTCATCGCGTGTTTCGATACCGAATTGTTTTTTAGGAAATCCTTGAGACGTTTGACCGCGGTATTCTATTCCTATCCAGCCATCATACTCATTAAACGGAGAAGAAATATCGTTCAAATTATTTTCGCCGTTGAAAATAATGCTCATTCTTGCTCTTATTTTAGGTTCATTAATGATAGCTTGTCCAAGAGTTTCTATAACCACAACAGGAAGACGTGTTGAAGTTAAAATATCCGGAAAAACAGAATAATACGAGTGACACTTTACGGAACCCGGAATACAATCTGACTCGCAACAAACAGCGCTTACAACTGTTGTTCCGGTAATCCAAATTGGAGATGTATAAACTGTAGAAAATTCATTTGGAACAGAACCATCCAAAGTATAATGAATAGTTTCATCATCCGAATCAGAACTTAAAGTTAAGAAAAACGGGACAACAAAACCGCCTGGAGAAGAAAAATACGTTGAAGAACAGATGTTGTCAAAACCTTCGTTTGTATTACTGTTTCCGGGAGTTGGAGAAACAAAATAAAACAGGTCTGAACTTTCAACAGCCTTTCTACCCATTGAAATATCTGTTGGTATTTCGTCGAATTCAATCCTGTCGATTAGGTTTGAATCAGGTAAAGTTAATGACAGAGTTTCATCATCAGAACTTAACTTGAAATTTGTATGTAATGATCCATTTGTTCGATCTTGTGAGGAAGCAAATACAACAAGATAAGAATTTGATTGAATAACAATATCCGGGAACGTCCATTTGAATAATTGTGAGTCTTTATCGGACAGACCATAACCTTTTAAGTTTACAGATTCATCACCGGCGTTGTATATTTCTATCCAATCATGAAATTCGCCATACTCATCGGCAAAAACAGTATCATTTTCAGACATGACTTCATTGATAACAATTTTATGTGTCTCATCGGCAATTAACGTATTACAAAACATTATTGTGATAAGCCAAAAATAAATATTAAGTCGCATTATTTTATTCCTTTGGATTTTCGATAAAATTTTTGAAATACTATTGGCGGCACCAATTTTACTTTGTTATTTTTAGATTTTAAATGTTGAATATCAAGCCAATTATCATACCAACCATGACAATACTGAAACCAACAAGAATGAAATTGTGGGAATTTTGCTTTTTTATCTACCCAAATCTCCGGTTTTTTGCGTTCCCTTTTCTGTATTTTATGAGCCCAATCATCCCAAAGAAAAACAACATCGTTTTTAGTTATAAAATGTTTTTGCATATCCTGAACAGTACCTTTTTTAAAATGAAATTTAGCATAATAAGAAGGCCCAAGCGCATCAACAACTCCGGATAACTGTTCGGCATAGATGTAAAAGTCATCTTTTTTTGCCATAAAGTTTGGACGAATTATCCTGATATCAAGTTTTTTGAGATATTCGCGTGTAAGTTTAAGATAGCTTTTCAGCGCAAATTTTTTCTTTGCGGTGCTTGACCAAAAGTGAAATTTTATGCCGGTACCATAAACAGAGTTTTCCATATTTCCGGCGCCTGTTTCAGCATTTATTGATATTTTATTTCCTTTATTTTTATAAAAAAAGTCCAAAATATCGGGTGCAAGATCATACAAAAGAAGATTAAAACCCAAACCGACATAATTATTTGTTGCTACACCATTACGTATCCACCGATTATAAAAAACATCTTTGCTGTAATCCATGTTACCGCCATCGGACATAAAAGAACACATATAAACTTTATTAGGATCATAAATAATATTTGTATTAATATTTTGTTTGAAAGAAATATTATTGCCGTCGAAACCGGAATGAAAGGAAGAGTTTGCTATGCCTAACATATATTGCGCAGTTTTGCCCAACTTGCTTGTTCGCAAATAAAAGCCTTCTTCAGAATTTCTTCTACCATAAATAATGTCATGAAAAGGAATAGGTTCCATAAACAACCACTTAGTAGTAACCTTAACTTTGCCATTAATTGTATTAGAAATTAAGCCGCCGTATCGGCAATATCGTCTATTGTCTGTTTTTAAATCGCCTATTGAACCAAGAATAGTTGCATTTATCGGCATTTCTTTTAATAAAGTGTCAAATTTGTTATACATTTTCTTAAAATCCCTTCTATAGAAAAAAGGAAAAATTTTATGCGCAATAAAATAATCCCGATTGACCTGAAACAACAACGGATGAACATGCGCAATTGCGCGTCTTGAACATAACGGCCAGAAATTTTCTATCATATAATTGTAAATAGCCGGACTATTTGTCAGGCCGCGCTGCGCGCAGTTTTTGTCATTAAGAATTTCAAGAACCGGCAGCGAAAAATCATATTTATTTTTTAAAATCTTATAATCTTCTATTGAAAGAGCTATACAATTACTTACAGAACATAAAGCTGTCATATAATTTACTAAATCACCTTTGTCATGGTCGGAAAATAGCGAATCAGGATAAATTATCACATTTTTCACTTCCGGCGGTTTTGCAAATTTTTTTATAAGAGAATATAGATCTTTTTCTTCATTGAATACCATATTATATGTATTAGTATAAAACGACAGCATGTAGTCTTCACGGCGTGATGCCCATAATTGGTACCATGAATCCACTTGATATAATCTTGGTTGAATACGATTAACAAGTCCCTGCAAAGTTACGAAGGCAAACATTCTTGAATAATATTTTTTGCGGTTTGCAAATCCCGCGGATGTATGGGCATAATTATTATTATCATTATTGCCCCATCGAAGATTAATAAAAGTTTGAGTAACACAAGGAACAGGCGATTTTGGCAGAATAGGAACTTCAAAAATATGAGGAGGAAAATCAGGCGCAACATTTATTTTTAACGCGGAATTAAGTTTTTTAGTTTCGGTTTTGTCGGGAGGGTTAAAGTTAACAGTTGCGAAAATAGTGCCTATGCCGGATGCGCCAAAATTAACAGTTGTTTTTTCGCCGCTTTCTGTTGTTTTTAACGTCCAGCAAGGATTTGAACACAACCAGGAAACTCTACAGGTGGTTACGACCATGCCGGCGGAATAACAAACGTAAGCGTACAAATCAATAGAGTTTGTGAGTGGTAAATCTAAAGAGCGAAGAGTATGTTTGTCACGAGCGTAAGCAATAGTAGCATCTGCCGAAGTAGGATAAACGTCTTTAGGTTTTAGTCTTATTTCAAGGATGTATTCGAGGTCAGTAGGCGCATGACCTGAAAACATGCCATCGAAAGCAATTGCCGCAATAGAAAAAACAGTTAGAATAGATAAGATAAAGATTTTATGTTTTGTTTTCATAATTTTCTATTTTTTTCTTATAAAATAATAAATGACAAATGATAAATAACAATTAATAAATAGAAACGGTTCCGGGATAACTCTATGTTCGCCGGGGGTTCCGCCGTCAAAAGCACTTGCAACCCAGCTTTCCGGCAACGCATTATCCTCATAAACATTAATTAGTTCGAGGGAAGGCCCGTTGCCATCAGGTTCTGCTGGCCATGGTGAAACATTCGAATATGTTACATAATCAATTACGTTGCTGTTTTGGTCAAGTAACCTGACTGTTTGTCCTGTATCAGAAAGTGTTAATGCCGACCATTGCAATAGATGTGAGCATTGATTGCTGTAGTAAGATGCATTTTTAGCAATAACGATAAATTCCCCGCTTTCAAGAGCTTCATTTGTTGGAAAAGTATATTCGTTTAAAAATAAATTCGAAAAATTAATTGAATCCCAGCCGGAATTATACAATTCAATAAATTCACATTCGTTAGATTGCGAAGATAGGGGATTATAATGTAATTCAGAAATTATCAGTTGATTTATATTTGTAATAAAATAAACAGCAAGATTTTGTGAATGGCTGATTTCAGCATTTAAAGATTTAGTGAGTGATATTTCTATTCTCTCGGGAACAGTTTCGTAAGGATAATTTTTCATTGAAAAAGAAATATTTTTGCTGAATTCTCCAGGCGCAAATTTAAGAGAATTAGCTTCAAAAACCCGGGAGTATGCATTGGTGATTCCAATAACAAGATAATCGACTGTAATTGAATTAGTTGAAACCATAGATAAATTCACCGGAATTTTTATAGAAATATTATCATTTATATAATTAGAAAGAGAAGTGGAAAATCCTATGCCAACAGACCCTAAAACAGAAGCTTTTTGAATAAACGGTATTAATTTGTTAATATGGATATCGCTATTCCAAATTTCATTGGTAGAATAATCAGGGATGAATTTTGAGAAAATATTGCCGGTTATGTGCGTTGAAGCTAATCTTGGAGACCAAATGTTGTGACACATGTTCCAACAATCTTTATAATTGAATATAGAAACAGAATTTGATACATTTAAAAGACCGTTTTGAGGCCATGGATAGTTGTCGCCAAATCTTAATCCAATTTCATTGTTTACTAGCAAACAGGAGTTCACATAAACAAACGGACTGCCATAACCTGCTTCAATTCCCTGCCCGTTATTCATAAATACAGAATCAATTACATTAATAGTTTTTGTACCTGGATGAGAAGAAAAAGCGCCACCTTCGTGAAAACAACTGTCTATCCAGCTGTTTATGAGATCAACTTTGCCGTATCCACCCGAGCCGGCATCAATGCCATCATCTTTTGCCCATCCAATCAAAGAATTATTTAATTTAAGGACACCTTCGGTCATATAAATACCATCGTTGTCAGCATCGGAATATGTATCATCATAGAAAGGAAAATCAATCATAGCAGAATTATAAAAAGAACATGTCGATGAATTAAATTGACCTACAGTAGTGCATTTTTGAATAAGACAATTGAAAACATTCAGTCCCGCATTTTGTCCATGAAAAGCCTGCCCGGAATTATCAATAATAAATACATTGCTTAATGTTACTTTTGATATCGAATCAAGAAGAAAAAGCGCTTGTTCTTGTCGATGACTGCGATAGCCGTGCCCGGCCATCCAATTTTTTATTGCACCGCTGCCGGTAAAAATTGCTCCGTTTATGTTGGCAGAAGAAACAGAATTGCTAAAAATGAAGCCACCCCATGGAGCCGTTTTGTTTTTTGGAGCAAAAACCACAGGCTTTTCCAAACTGCCATTGATTTCAAGATTGCCATTGACAATTATATTGACAAGTGATTCAAGAAAAATTACGCAACCCGATTCAATGGTCAAAGTTATACCAGTGTTGATTTCAATATCATTTGTAATCATAATCCTGGAATCTTCCAACCAGAGTGTATTGGTTACAATATCAGAAGAAACTATTGACCAATTTTGCGAAGCGTCAATTTGAATAAAAACATTTGTTCCTGAAGATTTTATATCAGGATTTAAATTAAGAGATGCCCCGGCGTTTGTCTCCGATAGAAAAGTATAGCCTACTCCTCTTTTTAATAAAATAAAGGAGTCGTTTAAATCGTCTATTCGGACATAACCGTTTATTCGTTTCCATTGACCGCTCTGGTCATTCATAATTGCGACTAAAGGAATTGGCGATTCCGAAGGATATTTGGATGGAGCTACTAATAAAAGATTGGCTGATTTACATTCGTTTGATGATGATTCTATTGGCCGTGGAGGTGTCCAGGGAAACAATCCCCATTCCGGGTTTCCTCTTTCTTTGCTGTAAATGTTAAATTGAACATTGGTTGAAGT
>JAUVKG010000305.1 GCA_030596365.1 Chlamydiota bacterium
AACGTTTCGGCACTGTTTGGTTATGCCTTCAGTATTTTCAGATAATATGATTTTGCAGCGGGACGCAAAAATTCCTGTGTGGGGAAAAACCGCGCCGGAAGCAAAAATTATAGATGATAAAATAGAAGTCTCGAGTGAAAAAAGTTGAAAAGCCCGTTGCTGTTCGTTTCGCCTGGAGTAATATTGCGGAACCGAATTTATGCAACGCTGCCGGATTACCGGCATCAACGTTTAGAACTTACTAACTGATTAACCGAATAACGATTAACGATTAACGATTAACCACTAAAAAAGGAGTACTAAAATTAAAACAATCATTACAATCTTATTAATTATGTCTTTTTTAAATAATATTTCACTTGCAGATATTAAACCGTTAAAAGTCAGCGCTAACGGAAGATATCTGGTTGATTCATCCGGTGTGCCCGTCTTTCTTAACGCTGATACGGCATGGAAAATAGCATGGAAATTAAATCGCGACGAAGTTGAAAAATATCTGCAAACTCGAAAAAACCAGAAGTTTAATACGATTGGTATAGTTGCTTTTCCAATGGACATTGATAATGACAGAGCTATCACAAATGTGTATGGTGATAAGCCTTTTGAATATATAAAAAATAAGTTTAATCCTTTGAAACCTGTTACAACTTCAGGTGAAAATTACAAAAATTCAAAAGAATATGATTATTGGGACCACTTGGAATATATAATTGATACAGCAAAATCTAAAAATATGTATATAGTTTTGTTGCCTGCGTGGGGTGGTCGCGTAGCCGGCGCCTATGGCAGTGGAACGCCCAATTCAGAAATTATTTTTGACAAAGAAAATGCTTATAAATATGCTTTATGGATTAGTAAAAAGTTTAAAGATAAAAGAAATATTATCTGGATGCTCGGTGGAGACCGAAGCGCTATTTACGGTAAACATGATTACAGAAAAGTTTTTAATTCTTTGGCGAAAGGGCTTATATCCGGCTCGGGAAACAAAGAAATTTTGATAAGTTATCACCCTCAAAAATGGGCGCCGAATTCTTCGGAATGGTTTCACAACTCTCCCTGGCTCTCTTTTAATTCTATTCAGGATCAGCCGAGTGACCAAATCAAAGCAATCACTCATGATTGGAATTTAAAGCCGGCAAAACCAACCTGGCTGCTTGAAGGCAGATACGAAGGATTTAAAAAAGGTTCCATAACTTTTAAAGATTTTCAAGTGCGTTTTCAGGCGTATCAAACTGTTTTTGCGGGAGGATTCGGAGAAACTTACGGAAATATGGCTATTTGGAACTTTTCAAAAAATTGGAAAAAACACATCGACGACCCCGGCGCTAATCAGTTGCGGTATCTTGTAAAACTAATGTCTTTATGGTCAAAAGAACAGTATCTTAGCAGAATACCCGACCAATCTTTGTTAATCGGGAATACCGGGAAAATAAGCGGAAATTCAGATATGCTTTCTTCTTGCATTGCAGCAACACGCACTAAAAAAGGTGATTTGGCTATGATTTACACCGCCGCGGGAAATAATCTTTTAATTAAAATGCGGATTTTGAATGGCCCGATGATGCACGCGTACTGGTATAACCCGCGAACAGGCAAATATAAGATTTCCGAAAAAGATGTTAAAAAACCGACACCGTTTTCTAATGATATTCACAGTGGAAAAAAAGCGCTTGATTATCAGTTCCATGTTCCTAAAATGCAGAAAGAAAGTAATGACTGGGTTTTAATTTTATCTAACAAAAAGTTATAATTTAATTTATCGTATATCATGAAAAAAATATTATTATTTACAGCTTCAATGCTCTTCGCTTGTTCTTCAATCACTAAAGCGGAAAAGGAAAGAAAAACTATAACTTTCTCTTCTCTGCTAAACGAGATGGTTGACTTACGCGAACTAATGGAAACTCCGGTGCCAAACTATAAATGTATCCAATTTTCAAGCTATGACAGACGTTCAACAAACGTCAGTTTGAAAACAACATCGGGTTGGTTTGCAAACTCGGACATCGGAAATTATATTCGCGTTGAAACAAACAACGGACGTGTGGAATATGTAATGGCAGATGTTGACGGACCCGGTGCGGTTGTTAGGATATGGACTGCAAATTCACCGCATACGATCAGAGTTTATCTTGATAATTCCGACAAACCTGAAATTAAGATGGATGAGAAGGAAATGTTTTTTGGTAAAAACAAATTGTTTCCTGAGCCGATTTCCGGTGTGCATGGCATAGGTAAAAATTCGTATATGCCAATTCCGTTTGCTAAGCACTGCAAAATCACAACGAGCACTAAAATGCTTTATTACCATGTCAATTGCCGCGTATATAACAAAGATGCCGATGTTGAAACTTTTACTCTTGCCCAGTTGAAAGAGGAATCAAATCTTGTAGAAAAGATTGTTAAAATTTTAAAAGCGCCTGAGAAACTATCAGTAAATCCAAGTGAACATGACACAATGTCCGGAACAAATCTTATGATTGCCGGCGCGGCTTTCTCAATTGCAGACGACACAAAAAATCAAGTTATTTATGATTTTGAATGCAAAATTTTAAAAGGTGATTTAAAAGAAACTTTGAGAAAATGCCTCTTGGAAATCTCTTTCGATGATATAGGAAAACCTGCTGTACAAGCTCCTTTGGGTGACTTCTTCGGAACAGCGCCGGGACTTAATAAATACAAATCCATGCCGCTCGGTGTGCTCGACAACGGCACTATGTATTGTCATTTCTTAATGCCATACAAGAACAATTGCAAAATCAAGTTTATAAATACATCTACAAATGAAATTAAACTGACATATAAAATTCTAACTATGCCATATAAATGGTCGGAAAAAGCTCAGTATTTTTGCGCGAAATGGAAAACGTTGTCTGATTATAAAACCCGACCACAGAGCGACTTGAACTTATTCGCCTGCAACGGGAAGGGAAAATATGTCGGAAATATGTTTCAAATAAGTAATCCTGTCCCTAATTGGTGGGGAGAAGGCGATGAAAAAATTTACATCGACGGCGAAAAATTTCCAAGTACTTTTGGCACCGGGGCAGAAGATTATTATGGATTCGCTTATTGCTGGTGGGAGCCGTTTACACACGCTTATCATAATCAAATCCATGTTGACGGCCCGGCGAACTACGGTCATTCTTGTGTTTCGCGTTTCCATTTTCTTGACGCGCTGACTTTTAATAAATCAATAAAATTTGATACTGAAGTTTGGCATCACGCAGACACAAATATATCATTGGCAACAACGGTTTACTGGTATCAGCGCCCGGGCGCGAAGGATAATTTTAAGCCTGTAAAAAAAGAAGAACTGACCTTTTTAGAAATTCCAAAAATTAAGAAAAAACCGGGTGCTATTGAAGGTGAGGAAATGAAAATTTTGAAAATTTCCGGCGGTAAAACTTCAACAAAAATAACCGGTAAAAATTGCATTGATCAGAATAAAGCTATTGAAGACGGCTCGGTCTTATATCCTACTTTAGTTGCCGGCTGGCATTCCGCAATCAGAAGCGGCGGTCGCGCTCTCTGGTGGATTGATTTTAAAAAAGGCGATGAACTTGACCTTGAATTTGATTCAGATAAAGCCGGAACGAACGAAGTTTTATATTCCGGCACACGAGGCAGGATTTTCGGAAATTTTGATATATACATAAACAACCGCCCTGCAAAAGAATCGATTAATTTATTTTCTAAAAAAGTTACACCAACCGGTGAAATAAATCTCGGACAGTTTTATATTAAAAAAGGGCAGAACATAATCAAAATTGTCGCAAAAGAAAAAAAGAAAAAAACAGAACTCTTTGTCCTTGATTATTTAAAAATTAAAACCCCTGAACAAAAGAAAAAAATCAGTTATCGCGACATTTTTCCCGATACATGGGTCGGAACAGATGACCTTGGTCGAAATGTTCCCGACTGGCAAAAAGTCGGTTTGGTAAAAACAAACGATCAACATGCGGTGGGAATATTTTATGTGACGTGGCATGGTGATAGTTAT
>JAUVKG010000268.1 GCA_030596365.1 Chlamydiota bacterium
AACGAGTCTTGCCGGTGGTCGTGGCGGAATTGGCCTTACAATAATCGGCGCGCTAACAATTGGTTATCTCGAAAAGATTCTAAGTATAAATGCCGTGGGAGAAGCTTATCGATTAATGCTGACCGGTGTAATAATTGCTGCGGCGGTACTGTTTCAAAAAACGAGAAAGAAGTGAAGAATGGATTAATGGATTGTTGGATTAATGGATTACTGACACCCGACATTTATCCTACGAAGCTTTATGCGAAGTAGGACCCCTCCTGCGCTAAAGCTACGGAGGGCAGGCTGACATCCAATAACGAATAACGAATAACGAATAACACACCCCGCCCTATTGGGCACCCCTCTCAAGAGGGGATTTAACGAATAACAACTCAGAGGAAAAAAGAATGAAAACAAAAGTATTTTTATTAATCGCATTATCACTTGTTATCTTTGCATGTGGAAAAAAAGAATCAGCTAAAGCTCCGGTAAAAAAATCAGGCCCTTTAACTATAGGGATGAGTCAGTGCAATCTTGGTGAACCTTGGCGCGTTCAGATGAATGAAGACATAAAACAAGCTGCCGCAAAACAGAAGGAATTAAAAGTCGTTTTTAAAGACGCGCAAAATGATTCACTGAAACAAGTCGCACAAATTGAAGAATTTATCAGCGCGGGCGTTGATGCTATAATCGTTTCTCCTAAAGAGGCAGCACCGCTTACGCCGGTTGTGAAAACAGCTTTTGAAAAAGGAATTCCTATTATTGTTTTGGATCGACGGGTAAATGGAGATAAATACACTTGCTTCATCGGCGCTGATAATAAAAAAATCGGTAAAGCGGTAGGTGAATGGATCACTCAAAAACTCAAAGGAAAGGGGAAAGTTGTTGAACTCAAAGGCTTGATGACTTCAACTCCCGGACAGGATAGACACAGTGGATTCCGCAGTGGAATAGAAGGGAGTGATGTGGAAATTATATTCGATGTAGATATGAAGTGGCTTGAACCGGCTGCACGCAAAGAAATGGAGTCCGCACTTGCAAGATTTAAGGACATTAATTTAGTTTATGCTCATAATGATCCGGGAGCGCATGGCGCTTACCTTGCAGCCAAAGCAGCCGGCAGAGAAAAAGACATTTTATTTGTTGGAATTGACGGTTTGCCTCAGGAAGGTCAAATGTATGTTAAACAAGGAATTCTTGCAGCAAGTTTTGAATATCCAACCGGCGGGAAAGAAGCTGTTGATACAGCAATGGAGATTTTTAACGGTCAAATACCTGAAAAAGAAATTACGCTTAGATCCCGCGTTTTCACAACAAAAAATATCGACAGAGGCGGAGTATTGCTGTAGCCCGTTAATTGAAATTCGCGTGAGCGCCCCGCGGATGTGGGGTTAATTTCAATCATGGTAAAAGAAGTAAGCCGCCGTCCCCCTTTGAAGGTCTCTGACCCCGCGAATGCTGGGGGGGTGGCCGATAGGGCGGGGGATGTTACCACAGCGCGAACACCGGTTAACGATTAACGATTTTTGATTTTAATTTATAATTATCTTCTAAAATCTTAAATCGGTGTTTGGTACACCCGGCGTATGCTGGGCCTTGTTCTTAAATCGAATTGAACATCGAACATCGAACATCGAACATCGAACACCCAAGTATGAAGTAAATACTAAATTCATCCCGAGGCGCTTGCGCGCTCGGGATGAATTTCCTGACACCTATAAATGCCATGCTCATAAAGTCCATTATATCCATTGTGTTAATAACTCTAATTCTTACCGGTTGCAAATCGCAGCCGGCTAAAACTTCTATGCCCTTAAAAGGCAAAATAGAACATCCAATATCAAAAATGGAAACTCAATTAACGCGAATTACTGAATTGCGAAAAAAAGTTGCGGAATCCGGTAACTCAAAGAGCAAAAACATAACACCTGCAAATTTTGAAAAGACTAAAGGAATTATACTTAGACTTCTTGAACGCGCGGAACAAACACTTACAGATAAATTGCCTAAAGCACGCTTTGATTGGGAACGTCATGGTTTCACTTCTCCGGAAAAAATGATTGACCAGGCGGAAGGTTATCTGAATATTTTGAAAGAAGACAAAGACCCTTTACAAGGAAAATTCGCTGAACCGGGCGGTACTGTTATTGATCATTGTCTCATAAAAAAAGACGGTCTTTTCCATTTGTTTTATATTCGTGGAAAAGCTGCTACACACTGGCCCGAATGGCCTGCAAGAAATTTCGGTCATGCCACAAGTAAAGATTTGCTTAATTGGGAAACCCATGAACCGGTTATTCAATCGCCTGAAAAAGGATGGGATGAATATCAAGTCTGGGCTCCTCACATAGTTAAGCACAACGGCGAATATTATATGCTTTACACCGGAGTCAGCTATCCTTGCTGCCAGTGTATCGGCCTCGCAAAGTCGAAAGACCTTTTTAACTGGGAGAGAATAGGGGATGGACCGGTGATTACTCCGGGCGAATGGGGGATTTGGAAAACCAATGGATGGGCCGACTGCCGTGACCCGTCGATGCTGAAAGTAGGTGATACTTATTACTGTTATTACACCGCTGTTCGAAAAGTTGAAGGTGCCGATCCTTCGCACGAATATTGTGTTGGAATTTCTTCCTCAAAAAATTTAATTGACTGGAAAGATGAAGGATTTGCCAGGCTTGAAACGAGTTTGAAAACCCCTCCGGAATCTCCGTTTGCTGTTGAAAAAGACGGGAAATTTTATTTGTTTTATACAAGCTATGAACACGGAACTGTGGTTGCTGTGTCTGATCATCCTGCCAAAGGATGGAAAGATTTGCCGGAAGATAAGCTTGTAACTATGGCAGGAATTTCAGCCAGTGAAGTTCTTAAAGATGGAGATGATTGGTACATCAGTTTAATTTCACATGCACAAAATGAGCTCCACTTTTTTGAAATCAGAAAATTAATCTGGCATGATGATGGAAAAATCACAGCTGAGGTTATTGATTAAGACTTATATTAAAATACCAAAAAAAAGTTCCAACTCCAAATTTTCAATTTTCAAGTAAAAAGTAGAAGAAAGAATTCGCGAAGCGCTTACGTGTTCCGCGTATGTAGGAGTGACTTTCTTAAACTTGAGACTTGAGAGTTGGTAGTTCGAAATTGTGACTTTCTTAAACTTGAGAATTGAGACTTCGATATGACTGAACATCCTAACATAATTTTTGTTCTGACAGATCAAATGCGGTCCACTGCAATTGGATGTTCAGGTGTTGAAAAAGTTATAACTCCAAACATTGATAAATTAGCTGATGAAGGCACAAGATTCACAAACGCTATTGCTAATTCACCGGCATGCACTCCATCAAGAGCGAATTTATTGACCGGAATGCATACTCTTTCGCATGGCTTGATTAACAATGATATGGAACTTGGAACAAACTTTCGCGGTTTCGCTCATTGTTTAAATGATGCAGGCTACAACTGCGGCTATATCGGTAAATGGCATTTGGGTGATATTGATCGGGGAGCATTTATTCCTCCGGGACCAAAGCGGCAGGGATTTGATGATTATTGGGCTGTAAGCGAATGTAATCATAATTATTATGCCGGTTATGTTTATATTAATGACAATCCCGAACCGGTTTGGCTGGATGGCTATGAGCCTGAAGGTCAGACAGAACTGGCAATTAATTACATAAAAGAAAAAAGCAGTTCAGACAACCCGTTCTGTCTAATCCTTTCCTGGGGACCGCCACATTGTCCATATGAAATGGTTCCTAAAAAATATCTCGATAAATATCCAATCGAAGAAATTGGATTGCTGCCAAACGCGGTTGATTCAGATGTTCAATCAACGGAATCTGTCGGTAGAACGCCCGAACCATCTGCAATGACAAAAGAGCAGCAAGACAAGCGCAAAAAAGAAATTATTGCGGGTTATTATGCTCACATAACTGCTTTGGATGAATTATTTGGTGAAATCAGTGATGCTGTTAAGGAAGCCGGAATTGACAAAAATACAATTATAATTTTTTCTAGCGATCATGGCGATATGCTTTTTAGTCAAAACAGAGGATGGAAAAGCAAACCGTGGCGCGAGTCGGTAGGTATTCCTTTGATTATGAAATTACCGGGAAAGATTCCCGCCGGAAAAGTGACTAATAAACCAATAAGCATGGTAGATTTGATGCCAACAATTCTTTCACTCACAGGAGTTGATTTTCCGGCTGAGGTTGAGGGGATTGATCTATCAGATTTTGTATGTGGTAATGAAAACTCGGCCCGGGAATCAGTATTCATAAATTTCCCCTGTATACCGAAATTTTTCAGTTATGATGAATGGAGGGGTGTGGTGACCGAATCGTATACTTATGTCCGTTTGCGCGATAAACCATGGCTTTTGTATGATGATAATAATGACCCGTTCCAATTAAAGAATCTTGTGAATACATATGATTATAAAAAAATTCAGAATGATTTGGAAAATGAACTTAGTAAATGGATGAAAAAAACAAATGATAAATTTGAAACGTCCGAAGCTATCGCTGATAAACTATGCCCTGGACATATTGATTATATTGTTCCCTGCACTTGTAACGAAAAAATAGTTGAAGGACAGAAAGCACGCAGTAAATTGCTTGTTTGAGCAAATTTATATA
>JAUVKG010000277.1 GCA_030596365.1 Chlamydiota bacterium
ATTAAAATGATGTGTCAGTTTTTTTTACTTTATACAAATGTAATTAAAATATTATAACAATCATTCCAATGAACATTAACATTAAAAAACAAAAAAAAACACGTCCACCCCAAGCATACGCCGGGTCAGAGACCTTTAAAAAAGGGGGAATTAAATCTGATGAACTACGGATTACGGATTACCGATCACGGACCACGGTGTTTTCCGGGATCGCTCTTGTAGCAGTTCTGGCTATTCTCGTTGTTCTTGCCATAATGGCAGCTTCATTCACCGCGTTAATGAACATAGAAACCAGGCAAAGCGCTTCGCAATTAAACTCACAGCAGCTTGATATGCTCGTTAGTTCCGGACTGGAACAGGCAAAAGCGATATTAACAGTTGATGAGTTGAATAAAGAAGCGAATAGTTCTATATTGACAATGTCAGATAGTGTACCTTCTTATTCAAAATGGATGTATGTAAAAGATAATGAAGGAAAAGTTTGCGGCAGATATAAAATTCGAATTGAAGACGAATCTTCCAAAGTAAATGTTAATAAAGCATTTCTTTTAAAAAACGGTAAAGGAACAGGTTGGGATACTGGGGAAATAGTTCTGCCGCGCGCGCTTGGAATTCCTCGAAAAACCGCAAAAAGGCTGATAGATTATCGTTATGGGAAAAACAAAACTCCCGGAACACGAGGTGATGATGACCAAAATAATCTTATTTTGATGGCTGATGGAATTGATAATAACGCAAATGGTGTTATTGATGAACATAACGAAGGAATAAATGATCCTAAAGAATATTCCGCTGAACATTTGAGAGGTGATGACACAAAATTCAGCAGTATGACTGAACTGATGAATGTAATACTGGTGGGTAATAAAAAACTTTCAGCAAACCTTCACGCGGGACTTATGCGTGAACTGCCACGCAGGGCAACAATTTATTCTGTTGATAAGCCGGGATCGCCAACGCTGCCGAACGATATTCCTTCTGATATTAACAGTGTAACACCGCGTGAATGCCGCAAGTTGTTAATAAGAGCGAATGCAGATTTGCCTTTTGAACCGAATGCTGCAAAACAGATGCATCTTGCGACTAATTTAATAGATTACCGTGACGAAAACCATGTTTTGTCAACCCTTGGTTCAACGTATGGTGTTGAAGCAATTTGCTTTAATGAAATTCTTGCAAATGATGAATCGTATTCTGTTGATCCGTTGGTAGGCGCATCGCCAACAGCGGACAGCAAAAGCTATTGGAAAGATTATTATGGTTCCACAGATGGCGGCCGCCTGCTTTATCGTGTTGATACAATTTACGATTGTGTTCCTGATGACCCGATGATGCCGAGTGGAGAATATTATTATAATCTTGATCCTCGCCGTGGATGGCGGATAAGAAACCAAGCCGGAAAAACCCAGATCGGTGGTATTACCGGTGGTGGGAGTATAATATTAAGATTTCCTAAAACTATCGGTAAAAAAGGCAATACATCGAATCAGGACATAAAACCATATTACAAACAAGTTAAACCGGACGATCTTCCCGGAGGGAAATCTTGGTGCCGTTGGCCGAGTTCGGGATCTAGTGTGCATGTTTTTGGTTCAGAATCGCAATACGAAAGATTTTATGCCAATATAATAAAAACGTTACGTAAAGTGAACAGTGCGGATGGTAATCGGCCAAAATTTCCCAAAAATTATTTTAAAAACTCCTGGGCTATGGTTTACGGTTGGACAGACAGCCCGGTAGACAATAATCCTAAATCAATAGGATGTTTTCTGATAACATCCGGTGACCAAAACTCAATTGTATTAAAATCAACGGATGTTAATTCAGGTGAGAGATTTAGTACACGACTTACAAAAGCGGGAATGGCTTTTGATAACTGTGATTTGAGTTTGACAATTAATTCCTGGGGCGATCGTTCACCTTTTGCGATGGTGCCAAATGCTAATGTAACATATTTAATGAGATCACGCAAACCGGTTGCCGGGCGATATTTTAAAATATTAATAGGTCGGCCTCCCAAAGGACGATATACAGATGGGTATCCTAATGAGCTTGGTGTGTCGGGAGCTGTAGGTGGTGGCTTTACGGATGATAGTGATTACTTACGGCAGTGGGTGTATAATGATGGCGACCCTATTAAAACTAAAAGCGGCGGTTGGATTAAAATTTTGCTTACTTCATCTCCTAAGGTAAGTAGAGCGAAGAAAATAAGACAATGGCTTTCCTATTTCAGAATGGTTTCTCCTGAAGTAGTTGAAATGTATAATGCTTCTGCAACACCTATTTCACTTGCCAACTGGCGTGTGATATGCAATACCGGAAGTCTCGCCACGCAAATAGGAAGAATTCACAGTACCTCTTATTATGACCAGAAACTGCGCCGGGGAATTACTGACGATAATCCGGTAGTTCAGCCTAGCGGACATTTTTATCTTGTTAATGATATAGAACTTTTTGACGGGTGGTATGGCAATGGTGATAATAAGTGGGGGTCACGCGCTGATGAGCAGGTTCCTGTATTTCAAATGGATGAGCAAAACTGGGGCGTGGCGTATAAAATCAAAGAAACTCATATGAACTATCCACCGTCAGGACGTGCGGGATATTCAATCATTGTTGATGAACGCGACCTTGATAAAGAAATATTCAATCTTGAAACGGTTAAATTTGTTGATAAAGATGGTGCTGATGATCCTGATTCGTGGAATAATATTTATGCTCCTGTTGTCGCGGAAAATATTAGAGAACAAAATGAAATATTTATTGACCCGATTGCTAAAGACACGGATATTATTAGCGGTGAACTTGTCGGAAAATCGGTTATGATTCTTGGTTTGCCACATGCAGGTGGAATTGTTTCCCTTACACTAAAAAATGAATATGATCAGGTTTGTGCTAGAACTGTTGATTACGGAATAGTTGAAGTTGATGAACTTAATGTAAGCACGGAAAAAATCGATCCTACAAAAACTACGTGGGTTAAAAGACAGAACCCTTCAATCGGCGGTACTGAAAATGATGCTGAAAACCGGGCTATGAAAACCCATCATAGTGATAAGTTTTTCATTAAAAATGGACCTTTCTGCAGCATCGGTGAAGCAAGAAATATTTCTACAGGTAATGATTTCGAACGACTTGGCGGCAGCGGGGATATTTCAAAAGGTGCGAATGCCCTTAACGCGCTTTCTAAATATATGTCTTCATCTCATGTTCGGCTGGAGTCATGTCTTGGTGATGTAACACGTGTTGGATGGGACCAGGCTTATGATGAAGTGGTCGGGTCGTCATTATCATCTGTAAAAGGTAAAAAAGGTGGATGGAAAAATAATAAATGGGAAGGTCATACTCTGCGTTTTCTTACAGGTCCACTCCGCGGCGAAAAATACCCGATTATTTCAAATTCTAAAAATACTTTTATGCTCGCTCAGAAGAATTCTAAATATGTCCCGAGGTCAGCTCCCAATCGTAAAGCTCTGAAGCCAAATATTGGCAATAAATTTACGGTTGGACCGGGTTATCAAACTCCAATGTGCTATACAAGAGCCAGCGGTGAGTCCGCTGTATGGACATGGGAGAACGTGATCCCGTATCCCGGAACATATAATTTATATATTCACGGTCTTAATGATGCTATTGACACGACAGAATTTCTTGAGGAAAATAATAACTCCTCAATTGATGTTGAAGTCTGGAATTACAAAACCAAAGAATTTGACATGTTGAAAAAACGAGGAAAATACGGTAAACAAGACTCTTTTAATGCAGGTGAAATTAAACCGGAGAATATTTCGGATAACGGAAATATAAAAATAAAATTGACATCCCATGATGTCGTTGAACAAAATATAGGCGATAAAACAGGCAAAATTTTGGTGGGATCAGGTGGTAAGCAAACCGGAATGGCATGGTTTAATTATGCGATCGTAACTCCTGTTCCTGTTCCGGGCAGAGTAAATATTAACACCGCGGCACCGCGCCTGCTTGCAAGTTTGCCCGGTATAAATGCCGATTTGGCGAAAAATATTTATGAGGGTATGGATAGGGATGGTAAAAAAAGTTTGAAACCTTATAAAAACCCCGGAGATTTGTTTAAAGTTAAAGGTATGACTCCGGATATCTTTGAAAGATGCGTGAATATTCTTTGCCTTGACTCAAGCGCTTATACAGTTGAAGTAGAAGCTCAAATCCTTAAATTAAAAAATAACGATAAACCTGTAAAAATGGATCCTAAATCGATATTGGCATCTCGAAAAAAACGTTTTGTAATCGAAGTTGGTAGTAAAACAAGCGGATATTTAGATATTTTCGAAAGAGAACGATATCCGGTAAGATGAAAAGTGTGAAGGTGGGAAAGTGGGAAAGTGGGAAAGTGGGAAAGTGGGAAAGTGGGAAAGTGGGAAGGTGTGAAGGTGTGAAGGTGGGAAAGTGGGAAAGTGGGAAAGTGGGAAAGTGGGAAA
>JAUVKG010000324.1 GCA_030596365.1 Chlamydiota bacterium
ATAATGACTGACAGAAACAGTCAAGCTGATATGGGGGAAGCAATAAGAAAATTGAGAGGAAAGCTTAGTAAAGCGGCTGTGTTTCTTGCCGGAGTTTGTAATGAAGAAGTAGAAAATTCAGTTGTCAAGACCGGCGTAACAGATTGGTTGGCTAAAAGAGAAGAACATAAGATTGTCAGTACGCTACCACGGTTCAGCAGGCTTAAAGGTTTAAACAACACATTTTTTATTTCTGCGACAATGGCATCTGAAATTCTTGGTATTAAAATGCCTGTTGAGTGGCTGATCGGCGTTAGCGGATCTTCTTTTAAATTTCTTATAGATTCGAACACATTTGTTTATGTTTCAGAGTTGTCAACCGGCTATGATTGTATGAAAAGATATTTTACAGCAGCCGGTCTTGTACCGGTTTTTTACACTTTTGACAGCGGAATGTCTGCAGATACAGGTAATATGATAAGGAAAGAAATAGTTGATAATATTAATAGGTCGGCGCCGTCTATAATATCTGCTACCGGCATCAGCAATCAATGGGGGATTGTTACCGGTTACAAAGATTACGGGCTAAGTTTTCTTTGCCGGCTTCCAACTGACAGCAACTATTATTTTAGTGTGGTACGTACAATTCCCAATACAACGATAACTATCAGAAAGAGAAAAGATCAGCCGGATATGCATTTTCAGGTAAAAGATGCTTTAAAACAATTACTTTTATTACATGGTCAAACTAATTTTTCTAAATATTCAAGTGGAAGTGCAGCGCTTGACTTATGGATTAATAAATGCCGTGATTATTCAGACAACAATTTTATGCCGACATTAGAATTTGCTCATCAAAATCATTTGTTGTGGATCGCACTGCGTGATAATTTAAGGAAATCATATAGATTTTTAGATATGACAATGACGGTGGCGCCGGAACTTGTTGCTCCTTTAAATCAGGCTCGCGGTTTATATCTGAATGCTGTTGATTTAATGAATTTAGCTTATGCAGATGGTTTTGTTCTTGAGATAAAAAAAGATGTAATTCATCCAATTGACTGGCTTGGCGAGAAGAGTAAGAAACAGATTCAAACACTTGAAGAAGTGGAAAATAAAATTAACGAAGCAAGCGAACATATAAAACTTGCCGTTAAACAATTGGGTGGCTGATTATATAAATCAAAGCATCGTACGTATCGTAGGAAACTTAATGTCTTGAGTAAACTTCTTTTGCTTGCGTACGCCGTGTACATTTAAACGTTTGCTTGTTTCACAGTCGGAAGCTCCGCAGCACATTGCGCTGTGATACCAGTTTGAAGATTGTTTATTTTGCTGTTCGTTTAATTGGGTCATAATTACACACCTTTATCATTTTATTTTTCTAAATCGCATCAAAACTGTGATCAGAGTTTATATATAAGCGGCAAGAATTGTGCCATAAGAAGTCCAAAAAAGTTATTTTGTGGTCATGGGGAAAAGAATCCACTATAAATTGTAAAAGTATTTTAAGCAACTAATAACTTATATATTTATTGGGTATAAGTTGTGAAAAAGGATGTCGTAAAAACACATAATTCGACTTTTTCTCCGCATTTTTGCACGATTTTATCGCATTGAAACACTATTATCTCATAAAGATTGGAAAAAAGATAATTATTAGTAATAAGATAGTGAAGAAAAAATGACAAAATCTTTTAAAAAAATATTTTTTCCAAATGTTGATTTGAAATACTGGAATGATTGGAAATGGCAATTGAAAAATGCCGTTAGAACTGTCGGAAATTTATCTGAATTCCTAAATTTGCAGAGTGATGAAATTGAAAGAATATCGAAGGTGCAAACTTTGTATCCATTCGTAATTTCGCCGTATTATCTTTCTTTAATAAATCCAAAAGATAATAATGATCCTGTCAGAAAACAAGTTGTTCCCGATATCAAAGAAATAGAAATTGTATCAAAAAATTCTGATGCCGATCCACTTGCAGAAAAAGAAAAAATGCCGGTGGAGGGACTTATTCACCGGTATCCTGACAGGGTAGTAATTCTTGTAACAAATAATTGCGCGGTAAACTGCCGGCATTGTAACCGTAAACGAAACTGGCGGGAAAACGAAACTGCTCTAAATATTAAAGAGAGTATTAATTATCTTAAAAGCAATTCAGAAATCCGGGAAGTGATTTTGTCCGGTGGAGATCCTTTACTACTTAAAACAGAAAAACTAAAAAATCTTCTTGATGAAATTTATTCAGTTGATCATATTAAAGTGGTTAGAATTGGTTCGCGTGTTCCGGTAACATTGCCAATGAGAATTACAGATGAACTGTGCGAAATGCTTAAGCGATTTCCATCTATATGGTTGAACACTCAATTTAATCATCCGAACGAAATAACCTTTGAAAGCGAAACGGCGTGCCGTAAAATTCAGTATGCGGGAATCCCGGTAAGCAATCAATCAGTTCTGTTAAAAGGAATAAACAACACGTCTGAAATAATGAAAATTTTGTGTCAACGTTTACAGGAAATAAAAGTTCGGCCGTATTATCTTTTTCAATGCGACAGGGTTTCAGGAACAGAACATTTCTGGACACCGGTAAAAACCGGAGTCAACATTATAGAAAAAATGACAGGTCATACAGGCGGGTTGTGTGTGCCGAGATTCGTTATAGATTTACCTGGAGGTGAGGGAAAGGCTTCATTTTCACCTAAGAACATAATTGAGCATAAAAATTCGATGTATAAAATAAAAACTTATCGGGGAAAAATTGTAAATTATGAGGATGTTGGAGATTAGTTAATGGTTAATGGTTAATGGTTAATGGTTAATGGTTAATGGTTATTAGTTAATGGTTATTAGTTATTAGTTAATAGTTAATGGTTAAAAGTTAAAAGTTAAAAGTTAAAAGTTAAAAGTTAAAAGTTAAAAGTTAAAAGTTTTTAAGTCGGTTTTGTTTTTTTTTATGGGAGATATGGGAAATATGGGAGATATGGGAGATATGGGCCCAGGCATAACCACGCTTTGCGTGTTACTTCGTGAGCGGCGGGTGCTTCGCAAGATATGGGAAAATCGATGTTAAATTCAATTTAACATCGATTTTGCGATAAATTGTTCTTTCATTTTATTGAGTCGCTCCTTCAGAGCGAATTCGTGTTGTTTATCTTTTCCTGGGGCTACGAGCCCCAGGCTATAATGAATTGTGCTTTCAGCACAAAACATAATTCGTGTTTTGTGTACAGTGGGTTACGGATCACCCCAGCATACGCGGGGCACGTGGACCTCGGACCACAGACCACAGACCACAGACCACGGACCACGGACCACGGATTACGGATCACGGATTACGGATTATTCTCCTCGGATCATCTATTGTATCTTTAGTTTCTTTTCGCCATTTTTTCATCGCAACACGCATTTTTTTAAGAAAAATCGCATAACGCGGGTCGTTAATTAAATTGTTGATCTCGCCCGGATCAATGTGCAAATCGTAAAGTTCTTCCGCGGGTCTTTTCATTGTTCTTTCAAGCAATTCATATTGAACAGGAAACTCATCTTTTGCTTTTATAGTCGCTTCGTAAGAATGAGTACCCCACAATTTTTCTTTAACTAAATCCTGTGGGGGAGTATATTTAAGTTCCGGAATTAAATTTATAATATAATGAATACGACCGTCGGTGACTGAACGGCTCGGGTAAAAACGACCGGGACCGTGAGCGTGATGTTCTGTAAAGACAAGTTCGCGGCCTTTCGCTCCCGGTTTACCTTCTAACAATGGTATTAAAGATTTTCCCTGAACATTTTTCGGTATTTTTATTTTGGTATACTCTAAAACAGTAGGCATAAGATCAATCAGACTTACACCGTCTTTAACAACTTTTCCTCGTTTGATTCCGGGAC
>JAUVKG010000157.1 GCA_030596365.1 Chlamydiota bacterium
ATTGAGTTTATACCTACAGCAACCGCAAGAGCTAAAGTTATAGAGATCGGTACAGCCATAATAGTAAATCTAAAAGAAGCCCAAAAAGACATCCAGAAATACTTATCTTGTAAAGCTTCAGTAAAATTACAAAATGCTATAAATTCTGCTGGAGCAGATGAGAGCATCTCCCATCTGAACAAGCTTAATCCGAGACCATAAACAAGCGGAACGATTAAGAACGCGCAAAACAAAATAATATACGGCAGCAGGAAAATATAGCCGGACATTCTGTTAATCATTTTTTTAATTCTCATAATTATCTTCACTGATATTTAATGATTTGGTGATAGAACGCAAAGCGTTACTTCGTTAGGGTGATTTCAATCGTTCAATCGTTCAATCGTTCAATCGTTCAATCGTTTCAATCGTTTCAATCATTTCAATCGTTCAATCGTTTAGCCCTGGCCTCGATCGCTTTTTGTCTTTCCACCGTTTTTTCGTATCGTGCGGCTGCTTCATCTAAAGCTTCTTTAGCCGAGCATCTTGCTCTAAAAGCTTTATCAAGAGCAATTCCATATTCTTCCATTAATTCCGTTACAGTAACCACATGAGGCAAATAAACGAGATAAGGAATTTCTTTAGAAAAAATATATTGCGCTTCCAATTTTTTAAACTCATCAGTTGCGCGAATTTTTCTACGCACCGGCACCTGACCTGAGGCAGCCCAATCCAAACTATTATCAGAAAGGAATTTAACGAATTTCCATGCTGCCTGAAGTTTTTTCCCTTTTAATTCCGGGCTTAAGCATAGTTCATGTGTACTTCCCCACACGCCCGGTTGTTTACCAAGCACGGGCATTTCTGCGGCACCGAAATCCAGGTCTTTTTGTTTTTGGAGATCTGCGAGCATATAAATTCCTTCAAAAACCATACCGACTTTTCCCTGTCTAAATCCGAGCCAACCGTCCATATTTTCAGCTACAGGCGCGAGTTTATGTTTATTAATTATATCTGATAAGAATTGAACAGCTTCAACAGCTTCCGGACTGTTCACAGTGCATTTTTTTGTTTTCTTATCAATCAGATCACCGCCCCACTGTAAAATTAGCGAACGTGCAAGGTTAGGATAATAAGTGAAAACGAATCCCCACTGGTCTGGTTTTCCATTACCGTCAGTATCTTTTTTAAGCTTTTTCAAAGCAGAAAAGAATTCTTCACGATTCGTCGGCGGAGTAGGTTCACCAAATTTGTTTGTAATACCCGCCTCACGAAAAAGTTTTTTGTTATAGTACATTCCGGCGGGGTGGACATCAAGAGGTATCGCGTAATGCTTTCCGTCAATCTCAGTAGCCTCCCAAACATTAGGATCGATATCTGAAACGTCAATTCCGTTTGTGCCGAAAACAAAGTCATCAATAGGTCTGAGAAAATCCGCATAAGCAAATCTTGCAAGACTATCTGCATGAACGACGAAAATATCCGGTCCTCTTTTTCCTATTCCCGCAACGAACAATTTATTATAATAAGTCCCCCAGTCGATTCTCTGCATTTTCACTTGGATATCAGGATTTTCCTTATTAAATTTCCTGACCATTTTTAGCATTGTTCGGCCATCCGGTCCTGTAAACCCGTTCCAGAATCTGAGTTTTATTTTACCTGAAGAATCACCGCATGCGGAGATCATGAGAGTGATAACACCAAGGATCAAGAGATTAAATATTTTCATAATTTTTTTGAACCACATAAGGGACATAAGGACATATAAGTTAATATAAATTACTATTTTATTTATTAATACAAATACATTTTTTATTTTCTTCTTATGTGATTCTTATGTTTCTTATGTGGTTAAATTTTAAATATGTTTTAATTATTCTTCAGGCAAATTCCTATACAATTCATTTACAAAAGTTTTTTGACCTTCTTTAAAAATATTTGAGACATTAAAATTTAACAGTAAACCTTTCGGGCCGTTTAACAATTTCATATAGGTTAAAGTTTGAGCTTCATTTATAGGAATAAACCCATCTGTCGATTTTAATTCTACCGGCAAAATATTTTCTACAAATAAATCACATCTCAAATCTGTATTTACACATACGCCTTTGTAATTTACGTGTACAGGTATCTCGGATATAAATTTAATCCCCCTAAGTGTTAATTCATGCTCTAAACACTTTTGATATACACTTTCTAAAAGGCCCGGTCCCAATTCTTTATGAACTTCTATTGCTGCTCCTATAACTTTATAAACCAAATCTTTCAAATATGCTTTCGTAATTCTCATAATATAATTTCTTTTTGCCACAACTTGTCCCGAGGCCGAAGGCGCTCGTGGATAAGTGACATAAGGGATCATAAGTTTTAAATATTATAAAATAAATTCTTTTTTATTTATTAATACAATTTTTTTTTCTTATGTGGTTCTTATGTTTCTTATGTGGTTAAATTATTTTTGATTTTTTTCGTATGCAGCTTTTCTCGCGTTAATTTTCTTTATCCTGATTATATCAAACTTCGGTTTTCTATCATAGGTATAAATGCCATTTTTTTCCTGTTCAACATTTGTAAGCTGCGTATAACAGAAACCAAACATACCGGGATTATCTAAAAGAGCATTTGTCAGTTTCTCATATCTTTCATAAAACTCTTCAATCGTTTTCGGGCTGTTGCCATATCCCCATGCACTTTTGTCATCACCGTACCAACCGATTCCACCATATTCACTTACAAAGAACGGTTTGTCTTTCACCCATTTTTCATCATTCATATTATTCGGTTTTTTCGTAAAAGAGTTGTCCCATCTTTCCTTAAAAGTTTCCGGATTCTGGTCATAATCGTGAATGTCATAAATGTCAGTTTCGCTCGTGCTGTGATACCAGCCGCTTGTATCAATAACGGGTCGCGTCGGGTCAAGTTCTTTTGTCAATCTGACTGTAGCATTTTGAATTGCACCAGCTGTCCTCGGAGTTTCGTTATAAGGGCACCATCCAACAATTGACGGATGATTATAATCCCGTCGAATAATTTCTATCCATTCATTAATAGCGGGTAATTTTGCAGCTTCATCATTATGATCCATTCCCCAGTTAGAATATTCCCCCCAGACGATATAGCCCATTTTATCGGCATGATAAAGAAATCTTGGTTCAAAAACTTTTTGGTGAAGGCGTGCTCCGTTAAATCCTGCATCCATAGAAAGTTTAATATCGTTTTTCAATGCCGCATCGCTTGGAGCGGTCCATATTCCATCGGGATAAAATCCTTGATCGAGCACAAGTCTTTGGAATATTTTTTTACCGTTGATCAGAACATTTTTACCACTAATCTCAATTTTCCGTTGGCCAAAATAACTTTTAACCTTATCAATTATACGTTTTTTTTCGGTCAACTCAAATTGTAAATTATAAAGAAAGGGATTTTCAATTGACCATATCTTCTGATTCTTAATCGGAATTGTAATACGGACGCACTTGGTGCCTGACCCCGCATTAGCTTTAGCATTGGATATAATTTTTCGACCGTCAAGAATTTGCGCGTTAAATGTCAAATTTTCTGTGTTCCCATTAATGAGTGCTTCGATATGAACGCATTTATTATCAGGATCAGGTGTGATTTTAAAATTCTCAATGTAGGTTTTGCCAACAGCTTCCAACCAAACTGTCTGCCATATTCCTGTTATTCCCGTATAAAGACAGCCATAACTTTTTAGTTTATCACATTGTTTTCCACTTGCCTGAATTCCGCTGCGTGTATCATCAAAAGCATTAACAACAATTGTATTTTTGCCTTTCTTCAGATGTTTTGTAATTTCAAACTTAAAAGATGACTGACCACCTGTGTGAATCCCAACAAGCTCGCCGTTAATCCACACGCGTGTCCGCCAATCGACAGCGCCGAAATGAATTAAGACTCTTTTTGAACTCCAATTTCCGGGCAGGGAGAATGAACGTTTATACCAAACGGACTTAACAAATCCTTTTCTGTTAATTCCGGATAATTTGCTTTCACGACAAAACGGCACGATGATTTTTTCGTCTAATTTTTTCGCTGAAAGATATTTTTGATCTGTTTTTTCAGTAACGGAATTTGTTTCTGCGAACTCCCATTCGCCATTAAGATTTTGCCATGCGTTACGCACTGCCTGTGGTTGTGGATGTTTGTATTTTGGGATTTGATTTTTCATTTTGTGCACATTCAATTTTCACATAAGTCATTATAGTATTATTACGATATTCATAGGAGAATATACATTGTACTCACAATTACTTTTTTTGTCAACTAATTAATATTAATGCTTTCGTAAGTGAAAATTTTCCAGTTTTCATTATCAATTTGTTCGCGTTCAATTACAAAAGTAAAGTTTTGTCTTGCGGCAATATTTTCTTGTGTAACATTTTCTGATTTTGGAGAAGTTTTAAAAATTTCCGCCAAAACATCTATGCGGTAAGTATCACTTCTTACAGTCAAATAATCGGCAATTTCGCAGAGAATATCAGTTGTCATTCCTTTAACTTTCAGCAAGTCAAAAATATTTTTGTAAGGCCGGATTTTATTTCCGTCAGAGCTTGTTCCGTTTTCGATTTTTTTTGCAAGAGAGGGAGAAATCCCCGGCAAAGCGGAAAGAATATTTGCGTTTGCAGTATTGACATTTATTTTTCCGGGCCGTTCTGTAGGAGAAATATAAATATGATCGAACCAGGCTATTCCGCTTGCGCCTTTTTCAGCAAGTTTATAAGAAACAGCACCTTTTGTATTCACTTCATCCCTCATTTCGTCAACGAGTTTATGAGGGATAATAGAAATTTTTACAGTTCCATTTCCGCTAATATTTTCCGGGAAAATTTTCCCGAAATAGAAAGAGTCGTTTTTATTATATCTATATCGTTTTTTTGGCGACTTATCCCAATCTTTTATTTTATAATTCCAAATATTAACTGTTAATTCAGCGTTATGATTTTCTTCAAGAAATTCGGTGGTATTAATAGAATCGTTTAAACCGGAGAAATAAAGTTCATGAGAAGTTTCAGGATTTAAATCGGTGTTTCGCCATTCCCAAATCCCTTGTGCTCCGGAATTCTGGCAATAAAACAGAGGGGTTTTGTATGGAGGCCCAACAATAAATTTATCGCCATTTCTTGCTACGAACTTAGTGCTGTTTTGAGTTGAGTAGCCTTTGGTGTTAATAGACGAGCTTCCGTTGCTTTTAATTTTGAACTGTTCACCTCTTAATTTGCCGGAAAGAAAGGTAAGCGTTTTTCCTTTCCACATATCCGGGGACCATTTCGCGTTTTTTGTTGACAGCGAATTTGTAGAAGAATTTTCTACAGTAAAAAGAGTCGGCTGCCAGGCTTTCTTTTTAGAAGGTCCGGGTATAAAAACGGCTGACTCAGCATCAAACCTTTTCCCGGTCATACTAAACAAAGGTCCATAAGAGCTCAAAAAACTTTTTGCGTGTTCTTCATCACTAAAATCAACTTCAGATTTCCCTGAACTAATGAGAAGCATATCTTTGTAAGAGCTGAGATGCCTGTTTTTTATAATAAGTTTTTTTCTCGCACTTTCCAATTTCGGTCGCGCTTTAGCGTAAGTTCCACCAAAGGAAGGTTCTCTGGTTTTTCTCCAGGAATCCATTACAGTCGGGTCGGTTCTCTCGGTGGACACGTCATATTCATCGTAACTTAATTTCCCGTATTCAATAGTTCTGGAAGCGATTTGGTTATATTCATTTCTTAAAGTAAACGAAAGAAAGCCTCCGTTTCGCGGCATACCGAGGATAACAACATAATCGCCTTTTTCGATACCGCTTACAGAGTTATTATGTTGACCGTAAAGAATTTCGATAGCATCTTTTGTATTTCCGGTAATCATTCTTCTAAAGCCGTTCAAATTATTACCCTTAAAAGATTGTCTGTCGGTTCTGAATTCAGCGATTTCGCCATTCATCTCCCCATCTTTAAAATTTGCTCCTTCAAGAACAACATTGTTATCTTGCTGTACAAAACCCGGTTGAAGCAGATTTCTTGTAGCAGGCCGGAAGCCTTTGATTTTATACCAGGTACCCCAGGTGTCAGTGGGAAGTTCATAACAAAAATATGATTCACTGCTATTATCACCCCAGCCCCCTGAATCATTTCCGTATTCGATATCAAAAATAGTTTCATCACTTGTAAGATAAGCATATCCATGCGGTGGAATAACAGGATTTTCATTAATTTTGGAACTTTTGGAGCCTTTTTGATAATTAAAAACAGAATCTATCCTGCAAAGTTCTATGGCTACCGAACCGGTATTAAGCAATACACGCCATCCGGCCAGACTGATTGGTTTATCGCTAATATTAACAAGTTCAACAATATCCGGTCTCATGAACATAGTGTGTGTCATCATACTTTTAGTTTTATTTCTATCTTGTATGTTCCAAAAGTCCATTACTTTGTTGATTCGCGGTGCGTAGCGTTTTCCGTTGCATTCTTTGCTTGAAGTAAAGATAACATCAATCATACCATGTGCGTCAGTGCGGATTGGTTTACCGTCATTATATTCCCATTTTAAAAGATGTTCTTTTGT
>JAUVKG010000051.1 GCA_030596365.1 Chlamydiota bacterium
TATCAGATTTTTACCCGGCAGCACCCTGGCAGGGAGTTAGTGTTCAACCCACGCCACAGTTGGCGTGGCAAGCTTCCCACCTTCCCACCTTCCCCCCTTCACACCTTCACACTTTCCCACCTTCCCACTTTCCCACCTTCACACCTTCACACCTTCACACCTTCACACCTTCACACCTTCACACCTTCACACCTTCCCACCTTCCCACCTTCCACCATGACGCGCTGGGAAGCGCGTCTTACTACCTAACCGGATATCTTTCTCTTTCATTAATATTGATATAACCATCGGTTTTACTATCTACTTCTATTACAAAACGTTTTTTTCGTGTGGCTATTATATCTTCGTTATCAGGACGGCGTCCCTCCATCAATATTGGTTTAAGAATTTGGGCTTCAACATCAACTGTAAAAGCACTGGAATCAAGGCAAAGAATATTCACACATCGTTCAAATATATCCGGAGTCATACCTTTTACCTTAAACAAATTACCGAGAGTTTCATAAGGTTTTAAATCTTTTTTACCATTTTTATCAATTCCTTTCACAATATTCTTAGCAAGTTTCTGATCAATTCCCGGAAGGCTTGACAACAAGCGTTCCGAAGCGGTATTGATATTCACTCTGCCCGGAACGGGAACAGGAGTTACAACAGCATAATTAAACCATGCGATACCTGTTTGTTTACCACCTGAGCCCACCAACGTTTCTCCGGATTTATCGTCTGTATTTCGTTCAATAACATTGTGGGCTGTCAGTTGTATTTTAATACTTCCATCATCCGAAATATTTTCCGGTTTTACTTTGCCGGCGTTAAAAGAATCTTGTTTACCGTATGCACCGCGTTTTTTCAACACATCAAATTCTTTGGTTTTGTAATTCCAAAGTTCAACATCAAGTGACGCATTGTTATTTTCTTCAAGAAATTCTGTTGTGTCAATCGCATCATTAAGACCGTGAATATATAAATTATAAATTCCGGGATAAGGTATGGCGTTCTTCCATGTCCATACAGCCGATTCACCACTTTTTCTTGTATAGCACATTGGAGTAGAATAGCCCGGGCCAATTGAAAATTTATTCCCTGTATTTGGTTTCAAAGCTTTCCGGTTAGGAGCTGAACGAGGAATATATTTGGAATTTTTTTCCGCGAGAAGAAGAGTATTTTTTGAATTAGAAATTATCGGAAATTTTTCACCGCGGAGCGGACCTGTTAGAAAACGCAGAGTATGCCCAATCCATTTATCCTTTTTCCATCCTCCATTTTTAGCCTGAACGGATGATAATGACGACCTCGCAACTTCATCATAAGCCTGTTCCCATCCAACACGTGTTACATCACCAAGACAGGATTCAAGTCGAATATGAGATGAAGACATATATTTTGATAGTGCAGCAAGCGCGTTAGCGCCTTTTGATATATCACCGCTGCCGCCAAGTCGTTCGAAATCATTACCTGTAGAAATATTTCTTGATTCACCGATGCTGCAATAAGGTCCGTTTTTAATAAAGAATTTATCATTATGACGCGATCGCATGGCACGGTTTTCGGCTTCATTTTCGGTACCGCCGATAGAATGTGTTTTTCTTTTAACCCAGGTATTTTTAGTAGGGTCTATTTTCTCAGTACTCGTTTCAAGTTCATCAATTTCAACTTCTCCATAATCAACAGTTCTTGCGCAAACCTGATCGTATTCATTTTTAAGTGTCAAAGAAACAATACCACCGGCATGTGGCAATCCAAGAACCATCACTGATTTTCCGACAAGTTTGCCATCATTAACATCCGCACCAACACCGATTGGAGCTATAAATATCTCGTTTTGATTTCTAACATCTTCTGAAATCACAGGAGCATAAACATTATTCCAGGAATAAGAATCGTCTACGCCTTCTTTATCAATAAATTTAACTGTTTCAAGATTGAATATTTCTTTATCAAGGTCACGTTCATCAATGATAATTGAATATCCCGCGCGGCCCTGCTGCATACCCGGATAAATAACCTTAGTTTTTTTAATTTTATAAGAAACTCCCCAGTTTTGCTCGTCCATTTGAAATACAGGAACCTGTTCATCTGCCCGTGAGCCCCACTTATTATCACCATTGCCGAACCAACCGTCAAAAAGTTCTGTATCATTTACAAGATAGAAATGCCCGCGAGGCTGAACAACAGGATTATCATCAGTAATTCCCCGCCGTAACTTCTGATCATAATAAGCAGTGCGTCGAATTCTTCCTATTTGTGTAGCGAGACTTCCGGTATTACAAATCACACGCCAGTTCGCAAGAGAAATAGGCGTTGCGGAAGCGTTATACATTTCCACGACTTCAGGTGCAACCATTCTAAAATATGAAAGCCATTGACGTATTTTTTTTGCTCTGCTGACTTCTGGAGATGAAGTAAGCAAAATTTTTATCCATCCGCCACTTTTTGTTTTTACCGGCTCTCCATTATTATAAACCCACTGCCGCAGGTAATCTTTATCTTCAGTAAAATCACCGTTCACCTCTCCCGATACACCAAGTTCATCAGGATATCCATCTGTATAACGTCCTCTTGGCGGCCTGCCAATCAAAATTTTGAAATATCTTCCTGCAACCGGTTTGCGTGATCTCATCAAATATGTTATGTTAGCATTCGGCACCATCGCAAAAGGCGAACGATCGCCCCAGGAATTAATTGTAACACTCAAATCACATTTATCAAAAGACATTGGTGTACCATCACTGAACAATACTTTTGAAAGTTGTGTGCTGAATTTTGCGCCGGAATTAACGTCCGTTGATTGTAATACAATTGAGTTTTGGTCTCCCGATGTTATTTTAAAACAACCTACTGATTTAGGATTATAATCGGTCGGGCTGTCTGTCCAACCATAAACCATAGCCCATGAATTTTTGAAATAATTTTTAGGAAATCTTGGTCGATTATTATCGGCACTATTTACTTTACGCAACACTTTTATTATTTCATCATAAAATTTTTCGTATTGTGATTCCGAACCAAAAACATGCACTCGCGCTCCCGAACTCGGCCAACGGCACCACGATTTTCCACCGGGAAGATCGTCTGGTTTTACGTTTTTATAATACGGTTTAATATCTGCGGTGCTTGTATCTCCCTTTTTGCCGATAACTTTAGCCATTTTTAATATCACTTTATTGCCACGGGTAATACCGCCAATTGATGTTTTGCCTTCCATATTTCTTATTCGCCAACCACGACGTGGATCTAAATTATAATAATATTCTCCACTCGGCATCATAGGGTCATCAGGCACACAGTCATAAATTGTATCCACACGATAAAACATACGCCCGCCATCTGTAGAACCATATCGTTCTTTCCATTGAGTTTTTGTGTAAGGATTTGGCAATGCTCCATCCAAAGGATCTATGGCATACGATTCATCATTCGCGAGAATTTCATTAAAGCAAATTGCTTCAACTCCATACGTTGAACCAAGTGTTGACAAAACATGATTCTCATCCCGATAATCTATCATATTAGTTGCAAGGTGCATTTGTTTTACCGCATTCGGCTCGAAAGGTAAATCTGAATTGGCTCTTATTAATAACTTACGACATTCACGCGGAGTTACGCAGTTAATGTCAGAAGGAATATCGTTTGGCAGCGTTGGTGATCCGAGTTTATCAACAGAATAAATTGTTGCTCGATGCGGTAGTTCACGCATAATTCCTGCACGAAGTTTTGTTGAAAGTTTTTTATTATCTTCCATCATAACATTCATCAGTTCCGTCATACTGCTGAATTTTGTGTCATCACCTTTCAGATGCTCTGAAGAATATTCTTTAGGATCATTTATTCCTTCATCATCTTCATCAATAATGCCGTTCGCGTTATTGTCAATACCGTCAGCCATCAGTATTAAATTGTTCTGATCATCATCACCGCGCGTGCCCGGAATTTTATTTTTTCCATAACGATAATCAATAAGTTTTTGAGCGGATTTACGCGGAACTCCCAGCGCGCGCGGCAAAACGATTTCACCTGTATCCCAACCTGTTCCTTTACCGTTTTTTAAAAGAAATGCTTTATTAATATTTACTTTTGATGACTCATCTTCAATTCGGAATCTATATCTGCCGTTAACTTTTCCTTCTTCGTTTTTAATTAACATCCATTTCGAAAATGAAACTTTTCCATCTGATATTGTCAATATAGAATTGTTAACTTCTTTATTCAATTCATTAACTGTTAATATCGCTTTTGCCTGTTCTAGTCCGGAATTGACAAGCATATCAAGCTGCTGGGAATTTAACTGCACCGCACTTTGCTTTTGCTCTATATTCATTAAAGCAGTAAACGAAGCAGCCATTATGGCAAGCACGACAAGAATAGCAAGAACTGCTACAAGAGCGATACCGGAGTAACCCGTAATCCGTGGTCCGTGGTCCGTAATCCGAAGTCTGCGAAGCACCCGGCGCATGCCGGGCGTGATCCGTGATCCGTGGTCCGTGGTCCGTGATCCAAAGTTCGAATTAAACCGAGAAATAATCAACAAGAAATGAGCAATGGGAAAGGAAATGAAGTTATTTCCTAACTTTATAATTGAAAATTTCTTGTTGAATATTTCTTGTTGAATTGGTCCCTGGTCCGCTGAAATTCCCCCTTTTTTAAATAGGGGGAAGGGGATTTCGCGATTAGCGCCCCGCGCATGCTGGGGTTGGATTTTAGATTTTGGATTTTTCATTTTACAGCAATATAGTGCCGAAAAAAAGCGATAGTTGTTTTAATGTTATTTTTAATAATATTATTAATTAATTATATCATTTTTTGTTTTAATATTATATAACAAATAAACGCGAATTAGCACAATCATATTAATTCGATTTCTCGCTCTCGTCTCCAAAAAGACATTTAATAACCGGATACATTTTTCTGTATATTTCGAACTTCTTATTATAGAATTTCACTTGTTCCTGAGAAGGTGCTATTTGCATAATTTCTTTTTTATTTTGCGATACAAGTTTTTCTACTTCTATTCCGGTAACCGCCGAACAGGCAATCATCGCCGCACCGAAACATCCTGCCTCTTCGACCTCAATAACAGTAATCGGTTTATTTAAAACATTCGCTTTTATCTGAGTCCAGATTTTACTTTTCGCTCCCCCTCCTGTAGCGATAAGTTTATTAATTTTCATTCCTGATTTTTCCATAATATCAAGATTTAGTTTCATTTCCAAAGCAACGCCTTCCAATAATGCTTTCAATATTTCGGAACGTTTTGTTGTCATTTCCAAGCCTAGAATTGCTCCTTTGGCATTCGTGTCAAAATATGGAGTTCCCGTAGGTGTAAAATAAGGTAATACTAAAAGGTCTGTTGGAGATTCATCTATTTGCGATAATAACAGTTCATAGACATTTTCACCTGTCTTTTCAGCTTCGTTTATTTCTTTTTCTCCAAATTCATTTTTGAACCATTGTAGAATATTTCCACCGGTTAAACTATAGGCAACGGTGGTGTATTTTCCATCAAGAGTAAAATCATAACAACAAAGATTATTTTTTTCTAAGTCAGAGCTTTTGTGAATGGAAGAAAAAACCGGGCAAATACATTCTACCGTTCCTGTTGCATACATTGCGGTTCCTTCTTCTATAACTCCGGCGCCCAAAGCTCCTACAGTTTGATCATGTCCACCTGCAACAACTTTAACTCCTTCATTTAGTCCGAGTTTTTTTGCAATTTTCGCGGGAATTTCTCCAACAACACTTCCCGTTTTCATAGGTATTGCAAGTTGCGATTTTTGTAATCCTACAGCATCAAGAATCTCCTGATTCCATTCGTGTTTATTAACATCAAACAACATTGTTCGGCCGGCCATAGGCCAACTGATAGCAGGAATTAATCCCAGTTTTAAATGTAATAAGTCTTCATAACAATAAAAAGCTTTACTTTTATTCCACAGTTCCGGATTGTTTTTTTTCAGCCAGAGAAGTTTGAAAAGTGAGAACATTGAATAAGCGGTATGTCCGGTAATTTCATAAAGTTTATTTTCACCAAATTTTTCTGTCCATGATTTCACAATTGATGCGGCACGGGAATCTGATGAAACCATACCGTTACCGATAATTTCATCGTTTTTGCCAATGGGAGTAAAAGCCTCGCCCTGGCTTGAAATGCACATTGCTTCAACGGGAGAGCCAATAGATTCCGTTACAGTTTTTCGAATTACGCTAAAGCATTTTTCCATAACTTCAACCGAATCTAATTCTGCAAATCCCGGTTCAGAAGAAATAACAGAATATTCTTCATAAGCAGAACTTAATACAGTTCCATCCTGTTCAAAAATAACAGCTTTGCAACCGCTTGTACCGATATCAATTCCTAAGAAACTCATAAATCACCCTCCTTGTAATAACCAATCTGCAAGAGAAACAATTTGCACTCCATCTTTGACTGAAATTTCACTTTTCTCCATAATGATTATTTTCCCTGTTTTTAAGTTGAAATATTGCATTGCTTCCAACAAACCACTTTGTTCTCTTTTTAAATTATCATTGGTCAATTTAAAACATACTTGAATAGCTTCTACAATATTCAATCCTTTTTTTATTATAAAATCACACTCATAATTTTTGTTATAATAATACATTTCAAAACCACGCCTTTTTAATTCCAGAAAAACAATGTTTTCTATAAAGCGACCTATATTTTCTGAAAATTGAAATGCTACAGAATTTACCATTCCGGAATCAATAGAATATATCTTTCGTGGTTTTGTAATTTGACCTTTCAAAGAGTAATTAAAATGTTGCAATGGTAAAAACAGATACATCATTTCAGCAAAATCTATATAATTACTTACAACAGACGTGCTTAAACCAACAATATTTCCCAGTTTATTTGCGGTCATCTGCTTCGCAATATTAGAAACTAAAAAAAGCGACAATCTATCAAATTTTTTTGATTCTTTTATACCAAAATAGATAATTATATCTTTATTTTTTATATTATCATAATACTCTTTCGCTATCAGACTTTTCAAATGCTTGTCTTTTTCCAAAACGACTTCAGGAAAACCTCCAAATTTTATAAATTCATTTAACAAACTTTTTATTTTTACTGAGTTTTTTAAATAAGATATTTTAGTTTTATACTCTGTTTTCTTAAAATCTAAAAACTCTTTAAAACTCAAAGGATAAATTTCTAATTCTAATATCCGCCCGGTTAATAACGACGATTGTTTTTTCAACAAATTTGATTTAGAACCGCTTATTATAAATTTAATATCCTCAAAAGAATCATACATTTTTTTGATCCAGCGTTCCCAACCACTTATACTTTGGATTTCATCGAAAAAAATGTATCGTTTCCCTTTATTATCAGGAGTTAACTCTAAATATTTTTCATATATGTCATCCAATTTTGAATGACACAAAACCTCATCATCCATATTCAAATATAGTATATTATTAGGTTCAACCTTTTTTAACAGCTTATTTATTAAATGATAGATTGTAGATGTTTTCCCTGAACGCCTTACTCCTGTAAAAAAAATCACCTCCTTACGAGTTAAATACTTATCTAGAGATAAAAACACTTCGCGTTTTTTTAAATTAAATTTATAATCTGCTTTGTTCCACCAGGGATTCCAAAATATAATATTTTTAAGCATTTGGCGCCGCCTTTTTTGTTATATTGTTAAGTTGACTTAACTATTTATTATCATTCTATGAAGTCATCTTAACAAAAAGGCTTGTTTTTGTCAAGCTTACTTAACAATTTCATTTTGACAAATTCAGTTTTGGGGTTATCAATCATGACCATGAGAATATATGTTACTTCGTTGCTGATCAAAATTCCATAATTTCATAATTTAAATATTTTTCAAATGCTTCTTTTACTGCATCACCAACATGACCGGAAGTAACACTTACATGATGACGATAACCGCCAGAGCCAATTTTCTGAAGTTTGTTTTGTAAATCTTCGATTTCCGCAACTCCCGCACATCCAAAAAATTCTTCGGGAATTATATCTTCTGTAAATTTACCCTCTCCTACGAAAAACTCAAGCTTTCCATTTTTTGTAACGGAACTCGCAAAGGTAATCGGAGTAGGAGCAATGCGGCCGATGTTACATCCATAACCACAACCTGCTCCTAACGCTTTAGCGAACATAGGATGATCAATTATCTGTCCTTTTGCGGTCATCATTTTTTGCGGAACCGGACCGCAATGGAAAAGGATACATTTATTTTCTTCATCTCCCCAGTTATTATTCCAATCAAGACAAGTCGCGGGTTTTTCTGATGCCAGGTTTAAGGCATACATTGCAATTGCGTTACACACATCGAGTTCGCAAGCCGCCGGGATTCCTCTATCATTAAGTTCGCTTAAAAGAACACATGGAGAAACTTTCAACTGTTTCTCGAGTTCGAGCCAACAGCGTAAAGCGATAGCGTCCATTTTATATTCATCTATGACCTCGTCAATTACAACGCCGAGTTTTGACAAATTATCAAATGCCTCATCAGGAACTCCATCCCAGTTAGTGTAATTTCCCAAAAATTCTTTTTTTGCTTTATAAGATTCTTTTGAAATATCAAAATTTTGAACCCGATGAATAATTTCCGAAAGGTCAAGTACTTCATTTGTAATTCCATATTTCTGAAGTGTGAGCTCATCGTATCTAACAGTTTTAAACGCTGTTGTTCTCGCACCAATAGCTCCGACAGTCATACGTTTCATTCCATTAACAACGCGACAAACAGCATCGAATTTTTTAACATGTTCTGCGAATTTTGCAGATCTTGGATGAACTACGTGAGGAGTAAATGAAGAAAAAGAGAGTCCGTATTGTGTGAATATATCCATTACAGAAAATTTTCCGCAAAAAGCATCCCGGCGATTTGAAAAATCCATTTTATCTATTTCGTCCGGATAAGCTTGTATTAAAATAGGAACACCGGCATCCTGCAACGCGGATATCGCTCCGGTTTCGTCTCCGAAATTTGGTAAACAAAGAATAACTCCGTCATAATTTTCTCTGTTAGCTTTAAGAAATTCCGCGAATACCGCTCCGTCAGCCGGAGTTTCAATCGCGCCATATTTTGTTGCATCAACATCAAGCATAAGGGTTTCATGACCAAGTTTGTTTAAGACATCTGACATATCTTTTCTTGCGCTTGAAACCAATTTTTCCGGAAAAAAGCCTCTGTTTCCAAAATACAATGCGAATTTACTTTTTTTCATTTTGCTATCTCCTTATTATTATTTTTAATTGAGCTTGGAAGCTTAATTATGGTGCAGAATTTTATTCCTTACGTTTTTTTCTTTCATAATCACTTTGCCAAAAATTTCCTGTTTTCAAAAAGGACGTAAAGGACTCAAAGGACTTTAAGGACAAATTTTCCTAACGAAGTAACACTGTACTCATGTTCATCACAAAGTAAAATCCCCTCTTGAGAGGGGTGCCCGATAGGGCGGGGTGTGTTACTTTTACATTGCTCATTTTACTGTTGATTATGAACGTGAGTACAGCGTTACTTCGTTAGGAGTGTTTAATTCTTCATCACTCCATCATTCCAATTAGGACGCTGGGGACAGCGTCCCTCCAATCCAATATTCCATTAATCCAATATTCCATTAATCCAATAAGACACGCTAAAGCGTGGACTCCAACAATCCATCTTTGGTATTCGCTATCTCCAAATCGTTATTGATTACTTCCAGCATCGCCTGATAAACCGCTTTCTGTCCGGCTTTAACAGATTCCTTAACAGCTCGTTCGTAAGGTTGCCGAATAGCGGTAGCGACATTAATTTTTGCTATTCCGTGCTTAACAGCTTTCATGATGTATTCTTTATTTATTCCGGTACCTCCATGAAGAACTATTGGAATGCCTATTTCAGCGTTGATTTTTGCGAGGTGGTCAATATTCAGTTTAGCTTCTAATTTTTTTTCATTTTTCTTAGCGGCGGAAATCGCGCCATGGATATTTCCTATTGCAACAGACAACCAGTCAGTGCCACTTTCGTCAACAAATTTTTTAGCTTCATCAACAGAAGTAAATCCTTTTCCGGAAGCAAAGAGTTCTTCATAAGGCGGCAAAGGACCTTCCTCGTGACCCATAACAGCACCGAGTTCAGCTTCTACCGGAATTTCTGACTGATGAGCGATTTTGGCAATTTTCTTTGTACAGGCAATATTTTCATCCAATCCCAATCTCGAACCGTCAACCATAACAGATTCATATCCAAGTTCAATGGCCTCTTTGATAACTGCTTCATAATCAACCAATAAATCATCTTCATCAATTACCGGAACATGGTCAAGGTGCAATCTTGTGTGATTTTCATCTTTAACTTTTTCATACTCATCACGAATATCTTTCAGGCTGCCCGATTCAAATTTTATCCATTCCAAACGCGCAACCATAATTAATCCGAAACTATTTGTATCTCTTAAAGCACGCACCACCGGCTCCATCATTGGAAGGTAAGGGATATTAAATCCTGGAATTACAATACCTTTTTTCCACGCTCTGTTTACAATTTCTTTTGTTGTTTTTTTAATTTTGGTCATTTATTATTTAATGATTTAATGATTTTATGATTTGGTGATTTAAAATTGTTTTCAATAAAATAACGTGCTACCGCGCGGTCATCGTTTCCTATGAAATAACATGTACTCATGTTCATCCTTTCAATCGTTTACAATTACATCATTTTGCTTTAACAATCAACTTTTGTTTACCCGAAGTCAACTCAAAAGGAGATTTATTTGAGCCAAATCCGGAAAAATCTATCACGGCAACTGTACCCTTTGGGACAGTCACTTCAACAGTCCACTCAGATTCTGTTTTTTGAGCGTTGACTGCGATTATGCCTTGCGGAGAGCACAGCGATGCAGAAAACTGTTTGAGTTTTCCAGGTTGTGGACAAACCGAGAAACGAGACCAACCGGGCGACAATGGTTGCAAACCGGCGACCTTTTGCGACAGCAGCGTCAACGGCCCACCGCTCCACGCGTGATTAATAGTTCCCATATGTTCGCTTCCCTCAGGCCAGTGTTCCCATAGAGTCGTGTTA
>JAUVKG010000145.1 GCA_030596365.1 Chlamydiota bacterium
AGTGTTTATCATTGGTTTAACCGCTGAGTTTTAACCTATGGGACAGTAGGTACGCCAGGAGGCGTTTATATATCAGTTGGTGCAAGTCCAACCCGTCAATTGACTATTCGGACGGTAGTGAAAGGAATAGTAAATTCCGTGGGGGGATATAAATCGTGAGGTTTATGTTCGAGTCCTCGGGTAGCGAGTGAGCAGACCGTAATGCTTTAAATAGCGTGAACACACAGGCTTCGTTAACCATATCGCGACTGATGAGCCTGCCTACTATGGTGAAATCTGTCATTGCATAGAAGCACAGAAGTACCATTATAGAAAATGTGCAACAATAGTTAAACTATGCGAGGTCGCCGGAGTTGAGAGTGATGGTATGTTTACAAATGGTGTATAAATGAACTTGGGAGATCTCATTACTCAGGTTGATGACCGTAACGCAATACTATAAGGCAACGAAATGCAAAGCGGAATAATGAGAAGTCAGAGATGTTCATAGTAGTGTTGATAGTAGAGACAACATAACTCTACAGGAGCGAAGGGACATTGCTTTAGTTTAAGTTTACAAGTGGGAAAACCATATTTGAAATGGCGCAAGTCTACAAACAAATAATAAGAACGGAATATCTTTACCTGTAAATTATATCGAAAAGTCAAGCAACGAAATATGGTATGTAATGAACATCTTAATCAAATGTTTACAGAATTAGATACCAATAAGTCGTTGTGAAAACTTGAGACGAAGACTATCGGTAAGCCGTGTGCGGGAAAACCGCACGCACGGTTTGAAAAGGAGGGCAAGGGAGTAAAATCCCTTCCCTTACTCTATTGAATTGAATTATAAAAAATTAGACAGCAACGAAGTAACGCTGTACTCACGTTCATCATTTAGTGACAGAATCATTAAGAAAAAAATGACCCAGACAACCCAGCATTCGCGGGGCACAGTACACTGGGCGCCCCGACGCTGTAGGCCGGGATCAATGACTTACGCGAATTATCTTGTGTTAATAATTAAAAACTGAATTATATTAATAAAAAAAATTGTATTTGTATTAAAATGATTCTGCTGTTAATGGTGATCATGAGTACAGTGTTACTTCGTTGCTGTTTAAATTTATTTAAAAATAATAGCCCGCTAAAATACTTTGAGTTTTAACCCACTTCCAGCGACTAATTACAGTATGCCGATTTCAAGGCGCGAAAGGCGCAGGCGTATAAATATACGTCAAGTCTTTTGTAACGCCGTAAGTGGGTTTAATCATCCTCTCGACATATTGAGAATATCTATTGGTCTTCGCAGGTTACCTTTGCGTCTTTCCCGGTTATAAAGTTCCATGATTTTGCGTGCGTCTTCAGGTCTTTCACCAAAATGGTCAAGCCAGTTAAGCGATAAGGAGTGCATTTTATCCTGCAGGGATTTATGTTCTTTAGAGCCATAAATATTATTTATTTGCCAAGGATCAGATTTTCTATCATAAAGTACATTGGCATTGTTTTCTACAATTTTGAAATGCTTCTTTTTATCCGGTGCATAAGCCATACTGGTACCGTTGCTATAAGTGTAATCCCGCGTATAAACTCCCCGCCATGCATAGTTAGCAGCGTTAAACATAAGCGGAACCGATTCAACAGCATCATCATTGCCTGAAACAATGTGTTTTGATAAATCTCTTCCCTGGCATGTCTTCGGTATTGGCAAATTCATAAGATTAAGAATTGTAGGCATTAAATCCATACTGCCAACCAAAAGATCACTCGTTCGATTAGCTTTTAACTGTCCGGGAGACCGTATTATCAGGGGTACACAAATGGATTCATCTTCAGGATAAGTTTTAGGACATGAACGCCCGTGAGAGGACAGCAGGTCACCGTGGTCGGATGTGAAAACTACTATTGTATTATCATCCAGCCCTTTTTCTTTCAGCTTATTCATAAGGCGGCCAAAAGCTATGTCTATTCCTGAACATAAAGCCATGTAACCATGATAACTTTTGCGAATTCCGGGACAATCTTCAACATTTGGCCGGAGTTTTATTTTATCGGGATCATACATCTTCATTAATTCTTTTTCAGTATTATAATTCCAATACATAGTTCCTTTTTGAAATCCTATATCGTGAGGAGGATGCCATGAAACAAAAAGTGCGAAGGGATCCTCTTTATTACATTCATCGAGAAATTGAAGCGCTTGTCTTGTTTGTCCATACACCTCCCACTCATCAAAGTACTCTTTTTCGCCTTTGTCATTCCAGTAAAAACAGTGTCCGGGATTGAAATTGACATGAATATTGTTTGAAAGAAATACGTCGTCAAAACCATAACGATACGGTCCTTTTGGAACAGGCTGATCACGATTTCCTCCTAACAAATGCCATTTTCCGATATATCCTGTCCGGTAATTCGCATCATTTAAAACATGAGCAAAATATTTTCCGTTGTCATGAATCATAGGCACGTCATTAGCAAAACATCCGTTGTAAAAAGGATGCATTCCACTAAAAAGCATTGCGCGCATTGGGCTGCAAACCGGGCTTGAACTTATACATTGGTTAAAACGAACTCCCTCCTTAGAAAAAATATCGATGTTAGGAGTTATAATTGATTCATTTCCGTAACATTTTAACATATCAAAAGACTGCTGATCAGTGAATACAAAAAGTAAGTTAGGCTTTTTACTTTTTGTCACGCCACGGTTTTTTCCGGCACAGCCGGTTAATGTTGATAATGCACCAGTAGCGACAGCCCCGCCCACAACTTTAAGAAAATTTCTGCGGCTTAAGGTTTTATTTTTAATATTTTTAACATTTCTGTCCGGTTAAATTTTATAAAAATTCTTTTTCTCGCTAAGGCGCGAAGCTCGCAAAGCTTTAAGTCAATTAATTCTAAAAAAGATACCGATAGTAATCAAAATAAAAAGTTAAATGAAAGTTCTTTATTTTCTGTTTTTATTCCTTTGCGAACTTGGCGCCTTAGCGAGAGGAAAATATTTGATTTATATAGAATTTATTATCATTTCATTTTTTCCCGGACAGTAGTGAAAAAATCTGTTAATTTATGGGTGAAATAAAAAGAACAAACCCCCAATGTCCTAACGAAGTGACATGTACTTCATGTTCAACGTCAAATGTCAAATGTCAAATGTCAAATATTCAATATCATCTCTTATCAACTAATTTTCTCTGTTCTTTCAAGTAATTTCTTGGAGAGATACCCATTACAGATTTGAATTTTCTTGTAAAATAACTGCTGTTTTCAAAACCGCAATTTATCGATGCGTCGATAACTTTTATTTGACTGTTTTCTGCCATCATTTCCGCTGACTTTTCTATACGAAGCCGTATAAGGTAATCTATTGGAGTGCAGCCGGTTATATCTTTAAAAACTCTATAAAAAGTGATGTCCGTCATTTCGGCAATTCCGGCAAGCATCGGACGCGTAATTTTATCAGGGAAGTGTTTTTCTATATAGTTGAGCACCGCGCTGATTTTCAGCAATGCTTTTGGACCGGGCTGCTCGGTTTCAGAGTAAAATCTGCTTACGCGGACAATAATGATTTTCACTAAACTTTCGATAACAGAATTATATCCCGGCAGTTTCTTTTTTTCTTCCTCTTTTATCAAATCCATGAGATGAGTTATTTCGTTTAATTGCCAACTGTTCAGGTGAAGTTTCGCTTTGAACTGTCCGCTTTTCCGGTAAAGCGGTTCGTGAAAAAAAAGGGCTTTGAATCCCGGCAGATCAGCAAATTCTTTTTCAAGAAATTTAAAGTGTTCCCAGCGATACATAAGATTAGCAACATGCAGATTTTTAGTTTTTTCATATTTGTGTGCCTGATCGCCTTTTATTACAAACACATCTCCGCGGATAAGAGGGTATCTGTCTTTTCCGACAACATGCAGGCCGGAGCCATTTATAACAAACACGAGTTCGTCAAAATTATGAACGTGCAGAAGAGTAGGCCTTTGAGGGTTTTGTATTTTAACATGCCCTTTTTGACCGTGAAGGCTCCAAAGTAATTGATATGGTTTCATTTATTATTTAACGATTTGGTGATTTAATGATTTAATGATTTAAATCGCCCGAAATATATAACACTATTTTTAATAAAATTACAACTTTGACACAAAATTATCTGAAAATATTTGCCATAAATTGGTTTTTAAAATCAATTTACATATTATACTATATATTCAAATTAAAGTAAAGTTAAATTGATGTTTTCTTTGTTTGTCATTAAACACGGGCTATTGAACAATTGTAAAGAATAAATTGTGTTAATTCGCCTCTTTTTGTTATTGAATTCAATGATATTAATCTGATATACTATTACCGCAAAGTGAAAAACTAACCAAACGTAGTTTCCTTAACTAAACAAAATAACAAGGCAACTTTCTTAAAACTTTTAATTTTAAATGGAGAAACAAATGAAAAAGAAAATTCTAATGACTCTGGCCTTAGTGGCCGCAATGTGTTTTAGCGTGTCTGCTATTGATGTGTATAATCATGACTTTTCCAAAACAGTTCAAGCAGGAACCTGGGGTGCTCATGGTGCGGCAGCAGGTGTTACGGGTGGCTGGTGGTATGTTGGCTCATGCTCACTTTCTACAAACATGAATGCTGGCCTTCCTAACGGTACATTTAGAGGTTGTCCTGTAACTTATTACGGACAGGCTGCAGGCGTGGGTTGGAATGCCGCAGGGATAAATTGTGACCTTCGTCAGGATATTCCCGGACCAACACAGGGTGATCCTACTCCTGCCGCAGGACATTATTCAACTACTGAGTTCACTTCCGGCACAACTTACACAGTAACCTATTCTTACTTAAAAACTCCAAATGTTGCTTGCAATTACCAGTTCTTTGTAGTAAACAAGGATTCCGGTATGGGCGTATTGAATTACAGGCCTGTTGACATTACAGTGCCGACAGAATTTAGCTGGTGGTTCAATTCCACAAACGTTGATTTTGTTTCTATCAGCAGAACAAACCGATTGGTTTTCAGACTTTCAGACGCGGTAAATACCAGCATAGTTTTTGATAACATCACTGTTCAGGAAGCAAGCGAAAAGAACTGGGGATTTGAATTCGGTTCTTTTCACGGATGGAACGATTTAGGCGACTGCTGGAATGGCGGGCCTTTGAATTATGACGGCGGTGTCAGCATCGGCGGTTGGGACGGCACTTATTATGCTAACAGCCGTGCTTGCCTTGGACAACCCGGCGGGCCGGAAACACTAACAGGCCAGCTTCAATCGAAAGATTTTACGATACCTGAAAACGGATACGTGCAGTTTAAACTCGGCGGTTATTCGTATAACCCGACTCAAACAAATGAACCAATTTACAATTATGTAACTTTGAATGATGCTGAAAGCGGAGTGCAAATTGGCGATAAAATTTACTGTCCCCAAACTACTGGATCTATGGTAATTACAAATATCATTCCACCAATAGCTTATATGGGCAGCGGCAGCAATGTTTATGTTAAAGTTGTTGATGATTGTGCGTTAGGAGCTTATGGCTGGCTGTCATTTGATAGTCTTGAAACTAAAGTTATTCCTGAACCTGCAACTATCGGCTTGCTTGCAATTCTTGGCTTAGCATTCCTGCGAAGGAAGTAATGTATGGAGTGCAGTAATAAAGACTCGCTAAAAATTTAGCAAACTTGGCGAGTCATTTACTGCGACTTCCCGATAAATCGGGAAGATATACTGCGAAACTGTAAAAAATGAATTGTTATGAAATTATATTCTATTGCCGCATTGAGCGGCAATAGAATATTCGCAACGAATGTTTTTTTGAGTACAAAAAACCTTTATCGTTGCACACAAGTATGAACTGGTGTTTTTGTTTGCTCCGGTTCATTTAATCAACTTTCTCCTTTGTTTAAGTTGATTGGGTTAGAGAGCAGTGGCGGCGGAAACGCCGCCACTGTGATTTTAAAAAATTTCCAACTAACATTCCAATTAATTTTGTTGATTGGATAGAAAACATCGGCGGTGGCAACACCGCCGATGTTGTTTATGGAGGATCGCTACCCCATAAGTGCTAAGTTAAGGGAAAAATTAAATGATCAATAATCAACAAGAAATTTTCAATATTCAAGTAAAAAATGCTGTAACTTCGATGTTACACAGGTGCAGAAGGTGAAATTGATAATTTCTTCGTTTATCATTAAACATGGGCATTGAAACAATTGTAAAGACTAAATTGTGTTAATTTCTCTCTTTTTGTTATTGAAATCAATAATGTTTATCTGATATACTATTCACACAAACTAAATTATTGTTGAAATTCACGTCTTTAGCGTGATATGATTTGTTTCAATTAACCAGCTAACCAACTAACCAATAGAAATGCCTATGATACAACCAACTAACGCGGTTTCCTTAAACAAAACAAAATAATGAAGGAGACTTTTTATTAACTTTTTAATTTTTAAATGGAGAAATAAAATGAGAAAGAAAATTATAGTATGTTTGGCCATAGCGGCCACAATGTGTTTAAGTGTTTCAGCTATTGATGTGTATAATAACAGATTCTCTATTCCGAAGCATACCGGGACATTTCCTGACCATACGGTTACAGGTGGTTGGGAATATTTGGGTATCGCGGGAATAACAACAAATGGGGATCTGATGGCTACCCCGCCGGCTGTGGAAGAGGGGCAGGCAGGTTTCCTTGGTTCGCTATCTGGAGCTGCGGATCTTTTCCGTCAGCTTATTCCCGGACCTACAGCAGGTGACCCTGACACAGGATATTCTACAACGGAATTCACCTCCGGAACAGTTTATACAATTACCTGGTCGTATAAAGCTGAACATGATTCCAGTGCTATATTAGTATCAAATCTGGTAACGATAAAAAACAGGGACGAAGGTATGGGAGCATATAATTCTGTTCTTCTTGACGTTTCAGAAGAACCGATACAAAACGGCTATATGTTTATGTCTAAAAGCGCTGATTTCACTGCTGTCAGCAGAACAAACTTAGTTATTTTTAAAGGCCTTGGGCCAG
>JAUVKG010000388.1 GCA_030596365.1 Chlamydiota bacterium
ATTCCATTATTCCATTATTCCAATAATCCATAAGCTGGAAGCTTATGTTACTATACAGTACTGTTGTTATAAATTGATTGTAAAATGCCTACGGACATTAATGCAGTTAGCATAGACGATCCGCCGTATGATATCAACGGAAGAGGAACGCCAATAATAGGCATCAGGCTGACAGCCATACCAATATTCATCAGCACATGAGTTGCAAACATAATAGCAATTCCCGCCGCAACGACTTGTCCGAACACACTTTTTGAATGTTTTGAAATATACAGGGCAATTAAAATCAGTATAAAGAACAGCAAAAGGACAGTAATACTGCCAACAAAACCCCATTCTTCTCCAATAACCGAAAAAATAAAATCTGTATGTCGTTCAGGAAGAAAATTAAGTTTGCTTTGCAGGCTTTTAAGAAATCCTCTGCCGGTTAACAAACCGCTTCCAATCGCAATCTTTGATTGAATTGCCTGATAGCCGAAATGGTATGGATCGCGTTCGGGGAACCATGTTAGTTTAATACGTTCAATTCTCCAATGCCCAAGAAATGGAATCATAAGAGGAATTGTTGCCAGCCCGCCTAGGAAAGTAGTGGCAATAATGGGAAGATTAGTTCCGCTTACAAAAAACATAGCGAGTACGACCGGAATAAAAATCAATGCGGTTCCCAGGTCAGGCTGCAAAAAAATTAAAGCTAAAGGAATTATCAACAGTACAAACGACATAAGGTAATATTTAATATCGTATCTGTGTTCCTCGAAGTCAGCAAGAAAACGTCCGAAGATAAGTATTACGGCAATTTTTGCAAACTCTGAAGGTTGAATGCCTAATCCGCCGAAACCGAGCCAACTTTTAGCGCCGTTCCTTTCTTTCCCAATAATCAGAACGAGCAAAAGGCTCGCTACAGATAATGAGAAAATAATAGCCGCATAACTTTTGTATTCCTGTAATCTGATAAACGCGAGAGAAAATGCGAGAGATAAGCCGATAAATACCCACATCAATTGCCGCGGCATGTAATTTATGCTGTGCCCTATTGATGCGCTGTACACAAACATAAGACATATAACAAGTAGTGCAAAGGTGGTAAGCCACAATGGAAAACAGATTTTATAATGCGGCCTGTTGAGTTTCATTTCACTAACTTTTCAATATATTTAGCAATAACATCAACTTCAATGTTGATTTTATCACCGATAGTCATAGAACGTAAATTTGTTATATCACGAGTGTGCGGAATGATGTGAGACTCAATTTCACCTGTTTTGCCCGTTACAGTCAAACTAATTCCATTGAGAGTAATAAAACCTTTGTTTACTATATATTTATTGAGTTCCGGCGGGCAGGATACACATAAAACCCAGTCGTTATTTATGCGCCGCCATGATCTGACTATCCCGGTTCCGTCGATATGGCCCTGAACGTAATGACCTCCTAAACGAGTTTGAGGAGTTGCCGCGCGTTCGAGATTAACTTCTGTTCCCGGTCGGTAAGAGTTGATGCGGGTAAGGTTAATAGTTTCCTGTTGAACATCAACTTCAAAGGAATTTGAGTCAAATTTTACAACAGTAAGGCAAACGCCGTCTATAGAAATACTGTCGCCGATTCTAACATCTTCAAGAATCGTTTTTGCATTAATAGACAGTCGTGCTGCTGGATAGGAAGTAGTTAAAGATTTAACAGTGCCGATTTCTTCTATAATACCGGTAAACATAATATCATTTTTTTCGATGAAATAAAAAGCTGAGAATATTATTATATATGTCAGGATTCCGACTGATTTGAATTTTCATTATTTAATTTTGCAATTGGCAAATGCAGGAAATAACAAAGAATCTTAGTAATAGTATCTTTCATTTCAGGTCTTGGAACAACCATGTCAATTAATCCATGCTCAAGGAGAAATTCTGCAGTTTGAAAACCTTCCGGAAGGTCTTGTCTGATAGTCTGTTTAATTACTCTCGGACCCGCAAAACAAATAAGCGATTTCGGTTCCGCAATTATAACATCCCCGAGTGAAGCGAAACTGGCGGTAGTTCCGCCGGTAGTTGGATTAGTGAGAAGAGAAATAAAAGGCAGTCGAGCTAGTTTTAATTTATACAAAGCCGCACTTGTTTTTGCCATCTGCATTAGTCCGATAATAGCTTCCTGCATACGTACTCCACCGGAAGCGCTTGAAATAATAACAGGCAATTTTTTATCGATAGCGGTTTCGATCAGACGTGTTATTTTTTCACCAACTACTGAACCCATAGTTCCGCCGATATACGAAAAATCCATTACGCCAATGGCGATGGGGATATCGTTCATCTTAGCTCTGCCTGTGACAACAGCTTCAACCTCGCCGGATTTTTTGCCGTGTTTTGCCTGCCTTTCCGGATAAGTAACAGAATCGACGAATTTTAGGGGATCGCCCGGTGTCATATTTTTATCTTGTTCAACGAAAGAGTTTTCATCACAAAGCAGAGCAATACGTTCTCTTGCGCTAAAAATGTAATGGTAACCGCATTTGGGGCAAAGTTTATTTGCCTCATTCAGGGTTTTAGAATATAAAATTTCGCTGCAGTTCTGACATTTTATCCATAGGCCATCAGGAATTGCGGGTCTTTTTTTACGTAGTCTTGATAAAAGTGACATAAAATTGTTCCGTTATAATTTGAAGTATTTTTACATAGCGGAAAAACACTAAGTGCCGAAGGCCGGAATCGAACCGGCACGGGCAATTAAGCCCATTGGATTTTAACTCCAAGGCGTCTACCAATTCCGCCACTTCGGCATTAGTGTTCTGCGATATAAATCGCAAAGAATTGACCGGATTTACATTTTTTAAATTTCGGCAAATTCTATCAGTAGATCTGTTAAATAATACAAAACTTTGTATTATTTTGCAAGCATATATTAATTTTGATTTCACAAATATCATATTACGTTTTTGGCCGTTTGTCAAGTTCATGTCCAGGAGACACCCGGTTCTTTTAAACGTCGCGCGGACGTCCCCGTCCGCGAACTCGCAACCACCTTTTTATCGCAAGTTAGTCTCTTTTTTAAAAGGAAATAATATTGCTATGTTTAAACCGGAAATAAAAATACTACCATCTCATAGACTTTAAATC
>JAUVKG010000362.1 GCA_030596365.1 Chlamydiota bacterium
AGCGCTCGGGACGAATTTCCTGAAACCTAAAACCTAAAACCTGAATCAATGCAACTTAGATTACAAAAATATCTCTCCGAACAAGGAATTTGTTCAAGAAGACAAGCCGAAAAACTAATCGTTGAAGGTAAAATCTTCGTAAACGGCATACCTGAAACTGTCCTCGGAACAAAAATCGATCCGGAAATTGATAAAGTTTCTGTAAACAGCGTAGTTATTAAACAAAGAAAAAATCTTATTTATATCGCTGTAAATAAACCTGTAGGTATCGTTACTTCCTGTCATCAACCTGGCTCCAAAACCATTGTTGAACTCGTGAATATTAAGGAAAGAGTTTATCCGGTCGGTAGGCTTGATAAAGAAAGCAGCGGACTCCTTTTGATGACAAATGATGGTATTCTCGCTTACAGATTGTCTCATCCTAAATTTAAACACGAAAAAGAATATGTCGTTAGCCTGGAAAAAAGAATCCCTGAAGGCGCTCTCGATAAACTTCGACGCGGTATGTCCATTGACGGCTTTAAAACTCAACCGGCTAAAATCGTTAAAATAGGGGAGCATCGTTTTAGAATTATTTTAACCGAAGGAAGAAACAGGCAAATTCGTAAAATGTGCACCAAAATCGAAAATGAAGTCGTTAAACTGAAACGTATAAGAATCGAAAATATTGAACTGGGTTCTTTAAAACCGGGTGAATGGAGAACTTTAACTAATGCTGAAAAAAATAATCTGCTGAAATCAGAAGGTATTGATAACAAAAAAAAGAAAAGAATTAAAAAATAGGATTTGTCCTTAAGCCCATTAAACTCCCCTCCTTTAATAAGGAGGGGTGCCCAAAGGGCGGGGTGGTATGTCCAACAGGTCCATTTAGTCCATAATGTCCATTAGGTCCATAAAATAATGAAAATCTTACTAGAAAAATATCCGCAGCTGATTCCTTGTGAAAATGATATCAATCTCGCCGTTGAAAAAATATGCGCGGCTTATCATAATAATAATAAATTGCTCGTTTGCGGTAATGGCGGCAGCGCAGCCGATGCGGAACACATCGTCGGTGAACTTATGAAAGGATTCATGAGTAAACGTGAACTGCCCGAAAATGAAAAACAAAAACTTATCGATGTTGGTGGCGAATCAGGAGCGAAATTGGCGGAACTTCTTCAAATTCCTTTCCCGGCTATTTCTCTCGTTACTTCCGTCTCGCTTGCGACAGCTTTTGCTAACGATGTGGCTCCTGAACTTATTTTCGCGCAGCAGGTTTATGGCCTTGGAAATGAAAATGATATTCTTCTCGGTATCAGCACTTCCGGTAATGCTGAAAATGTTGCTTATGCGATGATTGCGGCAAAAGCCAAAGGGCTTCTTACAATTGCTCTTACAGGAAAAGACGGTGGCAAATTAAAAGACCTTTGCGATATTACAATTATTGTTCCTGAAAACTCAACTCCTGACATTCAGGAATTGCATTTGCCGGTCTATCATTATATTTGTAAAACTGTTGAACTTAACCTCTTGGGGTGATATTATGAAAAAATTATTCTCTTTAATCTCTATATTCATTTTGATGTTTGTATTATCTTCATGTATTCAGCAAGATGTTGAAGAAAGCGAATTTACAGTCCAGGCCGACGGCAGAATATTTGAAAGAAGCGTAAAATTCGGCTTGGTTTCTGACTGCAAATCTACTAATGATGCTATAAAAGATTTAAAAAAGTTGATCGATCACTATGAACCACCTATAATTTCTCCTACGCCGGACGAGGACGTCAAAGGAAGAATCATTTTGCGGCGCGAACTTATCAGGCGCGCATTACAACTTGATACACTTGAAGAAGCTGTTTATCCTGATGGTTTTAAAACAAAAATTTTTCAGGAAATATTAAGTAACGGTTTCTTATGGCTGCCTTTAAATACAAACGGTTATGAATTGGTAACTAATGGCGATATTGCAGAGGATTACGATGAAAAAGGAATGGTGCTTGTAAAATGGCCTACTAACACAACAACATTGTGGTTTAAAAAGAAAAGATCTTCAACTAAAGGATTTAATCTATTGAATTTCTATGACGATGCACTCGAAGTAAACCGCACTTCCAGATTCGACAAAATCCGGGAACCGTGACCCGCAGCCCGTGACCCCGTGACCCGTAACCCGTAACCCGCAGCCCGTGACCTGTGACCGCGAGAGAGACAAAAAATGATACGCAACGAAGTGGAGTGAATACTAAATTCATCCCGGGGAGCTAGCGCGTTCGGGACGAATTTCCTTAGACATGAAAAATATATATAAATATTTTATTCCAACTGAAAATATCGTCGCTCGTGGAGGGCTGACTGATGTTGCTGCTCTATTACCCCCGTACTGTAAAATCGTTTTGCTTGTTACCGGAAAAAACAGCGCGAGAAAATTCGGATATACTGATATTATAATTGATTCCCTTAAATCTGCAGGAATAAATACTATTGTTTTTGATAAAGTTGAAGAAGATCCGTCAATTGAAACGGCTGATACCGCTGCCAAAATAGCCCTCAAAAATAATTGTAACACGGTTATTGGGCTTGGCGGGGGAAGTGCGCTCGATGCGGCGAAAGCTGCTGCTATCGGCGGCGCAACCGGTATTTCTATTGAAAAACTTTTAGAAATGAAAGAAAAACCAATGGAAAAATTGTTTTTTGTCGCTGTTCCTACTACTGCAGGAACGGGCAGCGAAGCAACCCAATATTCTCTTCTTTCAAATAAAGAAAAAAACACTAAACTGAATTTGGCAACCGAAAATTCTTTTCCGGATATCGCTTTGCTTGATGCGGAATTAACTGTTTCTATGCCGGTAAATTTAACACGAAATACAGGCGTTGATGCTTTGGCACACGCTATTGAAGGTTATCTTACCACCCGTGCAAATCCTTTTACTGACATTCTCGCTGAAAGTGCGATTACAACCGTAGCTGAAAATATTCATAAAGTTATTAATAATCCAAACGATATTTCCGCGCGTGAAAAAATGCTCATTGCTTCTAATATTGCGGGAAGAGTTATTGCACACACCGGAACTTCAGCATGCCATGCTCTTGGTTATTATTTAACGCTTGTGAATGGGCTGCCACATGGACTGGCTAACGCTGTTTTACTTGGTAAAATAGTAAAATGGGTGTCGAAATTTTCTCCCGGGAAAGTTGAAGTTATTGAACGCATCCTGAAAAATAATGTTGAAGATTTTATGAAAACGCTCAATATTGATGTTTCTCTCTCAAATTATAATTTAACTGATGATGATTTAATTAATATGGCTAATATTGCAGCAGGGAGAAGCAGCACTAAAGCCACTCCCGGCTCTCCGTCAGCTAATCAACTTGTTGAATTATTGAAGTAAGCCGCGCTTCCAAGCGCGAGCAATGGAGTAATGGAGTAATGGATTGATGGATTGATGGATTGATGGATTAATGGAATAATGGACTAATGGATTAATTGATTAATGGATTGAT
>JAUVKG010000217.1 GCA_030596365.1 Chlamydiota bacterium
GCGCGACCATTTTGATTCGTCATAAGCAGGATCGTCAACTTTAATACTGAATGTTTTGACATTCTTTGACGGCATTGCGCGGCACATCATCGCGACAATGAGACTTGAATCAACTCCTCCGCTCAAAAACACTCCGAGAGGGACATCGGAAATAAGACGCTTTTTAACGGCCCGGTAAAGAATTTCATCAACCATTTCTATCCAGTCTTTTTCCGGACGGGGTTCGATTTTTTCAGGGAAAGTGTATTTCCAATATTGAACAGGGGAGCCGATAATTCCTTTTTCAATTACAAGATAATGTCCTTCAGGGATTTTTTTTACATTCTCGAAAATTGAACGCGGAGTTAGAACGTATGAATATAATAAATACTGCTGCAAAGCTACCTGGTCAATTCCGGTTGTTAGCGCAGGGTGTTCAAGCAGAACTTTCATCTCCGAACCAAAAACAAAATGTTCCGATGAGTCAAAATAATAAAGCGGCTTTTTACCCGCACGGTCGCGTGCGATAATTAATTTATCTTTTTGTTGATCGTAAACTGCTACGGCAAACATTCCGTCAAGATATTTTGCGAAATTGTCACCGTATTCCTGATAAAGGTGAACAACCACTTCGGTATCTGTATTTGTATAAAAATTATGACCTTTAACAACTAATTTTTCGCGAAGTTCTTTAAAATTATATATTTCTCCGTTAAGAACTGTCCAGATTTCTTCCGCTTCATCGTGGATTGGCTGATGACCTGTTGAAAGATCAATTATGCTTAAGCGGCGCATGGCGAGTGCGGTATTTTTATAAAAATATTCACCGGCGTCATCGGGACCCCGATGAAACATTTTATTATTCATATTATTGAGGATTTTTTTATAATCACCCAACATATTTTTTTTATCGATAAATCCGCAAATTCCGCACATTATAATTTGAAAATTGGTTAATTTAGCAATTTGGAAATTTAGTAATCCAATAATTAGGTAAATGTTACCAACTACGAACTACCAACTATAATATAGATTCTATCATAATCAATGTAGAAATTCAATTGACAAATTTTTACTTAAATGTTATTCTTTTAACGAAACAATTTAATCAACAAATTTACGTCTTGAAAAAAATGCAAATATGTCCAATATGTCCTATCCGTCCAATATGTCTAATTCCAATAACACCGAAATAATTCTATGAAAAACGCTATCGTTGCTCAATCAGGTGGACCATCACCCGTAATTAATTCTTCACTGCAAGGTGTAATTGAAGCCTGCCGTGATTGTCCCGATTCTATCGGAACTCTTTTTGGTTCGTTTCACGGAATTGAAGGTATTTTAACAGAAAATATTTTCAGCCTTTCAGAACAAAAATCTGAAGAAGTTGCATTACTACGCACGACTCCCGCTTCCGGTGTTGTTGGAACCTGCCGCTACAAACTTAATGAGCATCAAACGGAAGATTTTGAAAGAATAATCGATGTTTTTCTCGCGCATAACATTGGCTATTTCTTTTACATTGGCGGAAATGATTCTATGGACACGGCAAACAAAGTATCCGAACTTGCTAAACGGAAAGGTGTGGAACTTATCGCTGCAGGCATTCCAAAAACTATTGATAATGACATTGGTGACACAGAGTTTACAATAATCGATCATACACCCGGATATGGCAGCGCGGCACGTTATTGGGCAAGCATAATTCAAAATACAAATCAGGAAAATAATGGAATGTGCCCTTCGGAATGCGTTTCCGTCTTTCAGGCAATGGGAAGAAAAGCAGGCTTCATTCCCGCAGCTGCCAGACTTGCCGACCCGAATCGCGAACTTCCAATCCAACTGTATTTGACAGAAGCACATCATAATTTAGAATCTCTTGCGGAAAATGTGAACAAAAAATTACGCGAAGCAGGTCGCTGCATCGTTGTTGTCAGTGAAGGTTTTGATTGCGGTTCACTCGGAGAAGCGCGTGACGGTTTCGGACATATTGAATACGGCGCAAGCAGAACTACTGTCGCACAGGTCGTTACAAATTATTTGAATGATGTTGGATTAAGCGTTCGCGGACAGGCTACCGGCCAGGTTCCCGGCGTGCTTCAGCGTTCAACTTCTATTTACGCATCAACAGTTGACGCGAAAGAAGCTTACGAAGTCGGTAGAAAAGCTGTTGAAATAGCTTTGAAAGACGGTAGTGGATGGATGGCAACAATTTTACGCAAACAATCGAAACATTATGAAATCTATTACGATAAAGTTCCGCTCGATATTGTCGCTAATTCAGAAAGATGTTTACCAAAAAACTGGCTGTCGGATGATGGGCTGGATGTAACAGATGATTTTGTAAAATACGCGCAGCCGTTAATTGGAAATGAGTGGCCGGCAATTCCGATTGAAAATGGGATTCAGAGATTCGCCAGGTTTGATATTCGTTGTGTGGAGAAAAAACTCAAGGAATACATCCCGATAAAGTAACATAAGCTTCCAGCTTATGGAGTAATGGAAAAGTAGAATAAGCTTCCAGCTTATGGATTATTGGATTATTGGATTAATTCCCCCTTTTCAATCTACCAAAAATGTCGTTTTAATAAACTTGACACAATTTGTAAAAGAGGGTTGACATATATTTTAAAATATAGTAAAGTTATATTAATGTTTGCTTTTGTTTGTTTAAAACACAACAGCAACCGTCGTTTAAATCCAAAATTCAAAAATAATGTGGATGATTATTATTTAAATTATAATCAAGGAGATAAATTATCAAAAGTATTCGTATTTTAATGTTTTATAATAACTGAAAAAATTTAACAAAAAAAAGGAGACAAAAAATTGAAAAAACTTATCATACTTTTATCTACTATATTTCTCGCGTGTCCTTCATTCGCTTTAATGGACTTCGGCTCTGAGGAAATTGTTCAGGCAGCCGGAACTGATATTGATGTCGGTAGTTATTCCGTTCCGTCCTTTTTTGATTGGAATAACGATGGACTGGATGATCTGATTATCGGTGACAGTTCAGGAAAAGTCAGGGTCTTTCTGAACAACGGAACTACCGTTGTACCCGCTTTTAACAATTACTTTTTCGCGCAGGCGGACGGAAGCGATTTACAGGTCATTCCAAGTGGCTGTCTCGGTTCTTTTCCACGAATTGTTTATTGGGATGAGGATTCTAAAAAAGATCTTCTAGTAGGCTCAGGAACAGGAACAATTTCAATTTTTCTTGGCATAGGTGAAGACAATAATCCGGTGTTTGGTGCCGGGAATTTTGTGCAGGCAAATTCTTCAGACATTTCCGTTGGCTACAGGGCAACCTCTATTTTTGAGGATTGGAACAATGACGGAAATAATGATTTAATTGTTGGCGCTTTTGATGGAAAAATTCATCTTTTCATTAATGATTCAACAAATTTAATACCTGACTTTCAATCAGAAAGTTTCGCTTATATGGGAAGTTCGGTTCTAACTGTTTCTTCCGGTCGCTCCAGCCCGATTTTTTATGATTTTGACTGCGATGGTAAGAAAGATTTGATTGCAGGTAATACTGACGGACAACTCCTGTTTTATAAAAATACCAACACAGTCGAAAATCCCGTGTTCTCAAATAATGTTGCTCTTACATCACTTGGGATACCTATTCACTTACCCGGTTCACCGCGTTCCCGTCCTTCTTTTTGTGATTGGGACAATAATGCTTTCGTAGATGTTTTAATTGGTGCTGCCGATGGGAAAGTATATCTTTATCGTGGTATTCCTGAACCTTCTATGTTTATCGTTTTTTTATTGCTATTCACATTTTTTCAAAACAAAATAAATTTTGTTGAAAAAGTACGCTATTTGGACCCCAAATAACTTGTTCATCAAATTTTATTATCTAGTGCCTGACCGAAAACCCCTCAATTCGCATTTTCGACCGGAATACCGGTGCCGCCTCTTTTGGTGTCATGCCATTTCAAATCCTGCATCCATGCCCCAAGGCATGCAAACAGGATTTGAAGCATCCTGCCTTCCAAAATAGGCGGCATGCAAAAACAAGAGGTTTTCGGTCAGACACTATCTAACTTTTTCGAGTGCGGCATGCTTAACCCGCTTGACATCAATGCACAAAAATGCTATTATATTAAGGTAATGACCTGAAATAAGCATTAGTATTTTAAAGTAATAGCCTTAAAATAATAAAATAACTTTAAGGTAATAGCCTTATGAACTCAAAACAAAAACTTATTATCGAACAAGTTGATAAAAAACTTCTCGAATTTAAATCCGTGCAAAACAGCGTTATTCCACCTAAAGGATGGATATATTCTATTAGAACAGCCTTGAAAATGTCGATGAGGCAATTAGGGAATAAGTTAAATATAACTGCACAAAGTATAAAAGAGATTGAAGAACGGGAAGAAATTGGTTCAATAACTATTAAATCTTTAAGAGAAGCCGGCGCTGTTTTAGGAATGAAATTAGTTTATGGTTTTGTTCCTCATAATGAAAAAATAGAAGAAATTATAGATAAACGCGCGATGGAATTGGCGAGGGAAATTGTTTTAAGAACTTCGCAATCAATGAAACTTGAAGACCAGGAAAATAAACAGGAACGTTTGGAAATTGCAATCAGTGATAAAGCAAATGAAATTAAGGACAAAATGCCAAAATACTTATGGGACTAAATTTGGAATATATGGACGGCCAAACACCTCTTGATGAAGATGAAAATGACGGCTTGTTAATAAAAACAATAAGTACAAGAGGCGAACTGGATGAATTTGAGCAATTAAATATTGAGAAAGCTATTGAATGGACGATTTCAAGAAAATTCAAAACAGAATATATTCTTTCTGAACAATTCGTGAAATTGCTTCACTATAAAATGTTTTGTGATACCTGGCTTTGGGCAGGAAAATTCAGAAAAACAAATAAAAACATTGGCGTTGATAAATACCTGATAGGTGAAGAACTTAAATGTTTGATAGACGACTGTTTATTCTGGATTGAAAATAAAACTTATCCCGAAGATGAAATCGCTATAAGATTTAAACACAGACTTGTGGAAATACACTGCTTCCCTAATGGTAATGGCAGACATTCAAGGCTTATGGCCGATGTGATTATAAGTAAAATTTTTGAAAAAAATTATTTTACATGGAGCAGCAGTAACCTGAATAAAAAAAGTGAAGCAAGAACTAATTATTTGAATGCTATAAAAAAAGGCGATAAAGGATTTATTCAACCTTTAATTAAATTTGCAAGATTGTAACTTTTAATGTTTTTTTATTTAACCGCTGAAATATGGAAATCAATTACAACTTTACATAAATCACGTTTGAGCACATACCCATAATACCATGAAACTTCATATAATAATCATTTTTGCTCTATTCATTTTCTTCCCTCTGAAACATGCAAAAGGGGTTAATCATCAGAATATCTCTGCGGAGACAATAGCTCAGAAAGAACTAAACCATACAAACCTT
>JAUVKG010000404.1 GCA_030596365.1 Chlamydiota bacterium
ACCGGTGAAAAAATATTTAAAACTAACGTGCCATGCAATAAACCAGGGAAATATTATATTATTCTAAAACCTGATAAGCTACCAAAACCGCTTCTTGCCGGATTTATTTATTCATCTGACGATAAACCTTTGGTAGACAATTATGTACATGCACGTGTGAATAAACACTCTTGTGTCGAGCGAACAGATCATCTCGGTTTTTTCGAAATTGCCAATCCGCAAATTGATTTTGAAACGCAAAAAGGAAAACCGGCTAAATTAAGTCTTTATATCAAACACGAGCCTTTCGAAACAAATGTAGTTGTTGGCGATGTTAATATTGAATGGGTATTGCCACGGCAAAGAGAAATTTCCGGTTGCGTTTTCATTAACGATTCACCTGCAACTAGTTTTATCACCGGAGTTTTTATCAAAAACAGAAATCGCGAAGAACGTAAATCTTTTGAGAGTAATAATGGGAAATTCTCAATGTTATTGCCGCAGTATTTTAAAGATAAACAGGGGGAAATTAAAATTTATGTTGAGGGGTATAATTCGGTTTCAGCAAACTTTTCCTTTAATAATAGTAAAACTTGTGATGTTGGTAAAATTATTGTAAACAAGTTGACAGATGATTTCAATAACAACTAAACTCGTTGACTATTATTAATAAATGAAATAGAATGATTTTGTCACAAATGGTGACCGTGCTACTGCATGGTCATTCACACGAAATTCTAAATAATATTTAATTCGTGAAAATTCGTGTAATTCGTGTCTCTTAACAAGTTTGTGTAAACCGGTGTTTAATCAAGTTTCAAGTATCATCCCATTTTTTCAAAGTATTTATTGTCAATCATAAAAAATTTTTATATAATTTATTAGTGTTTATTTGTGTTTATCCGTGGTTAAGAATTTTTATAAATCTTTCCCTGCCGCTTAAATCTTTTATAATTTCAACATTCTCAAAATTGTTTTCTTTGGCAATTTTTAACAGCGCAAGTGCTTGTCCATCACCAAACTCACCAAGAAAAACACCACCGGGATTCATTCTCGCGCTTAAATTTGAAATGATTACCCGGTAGTCATCAAGACCGTCTTTACCCGAAAAAAGTGCGGAAGATGGTTCATAATCAAGTTCATGCTGCAGTTTTTCACCTTCAATTACATAAGGCGGATTTGTGATTATAAAATCAAACCGGAAATTTTTTGGAAACGCGTCAAACCAGTTTCCATGGAAAAATTCGATTTTGTCACTAACAAAATTTTTATCGGCATTGTTTTTTGCTACTTGTAACGCCGCCTCGCTCGCATCGCAGGCGAACCAATTTGAATTTTTGAGTTTTTTTGCTAAGGAAATTGGAATACATCCGCTTCCGGTTCCGAGATCCGCGCAGATAATTTCACCGGGAATATTTTTCAATAAATTACAAGCTATTTCCACCATTTCTTCGGTTTCGGGTCGAGGGATCAGGACATTTGTAGTCAGCTGAATTTCCGTGTCAAAAAAATCAACATTACCGATAAGATATTGAAGAGGATAATGAGCGGCGCGCTTATCAATCAGTTGAAAGAATTTATTTTTTTGATTTTCTGTAATTTGAGTGTTTGAAGCGACATTTTTTTTGCTGAGAATAAACTCCATAAGCCAAGCTGCTTCCCGTTCCGCCGGATGGATTCCCGCGGAGTCGAGTTTATTTTTACCATCGATAATTATGGCGGAAAGATTGATTTTTTTGTTTTTGCGCATTGAATTCACGACCGTTCCATAGTTGTTTTATTGCCACTAAGGCACGAAGACACTAAAAATCATTTTATTTTAGATTTTAAAACAATAATATTTCTTTTTTTTAATAATTTTGTTATTATCCTTCTTTTTTCTTTGAGTCTTTGTGCCTTCGTGGCTACTTATTATTTTTATTTGCTGTTAATTTCTTTTTCTGTTATAATTTGTAAAGAACATTTTTTTGCGTAATGCTATATTAAACTAACATTATACCATATTCTTATGATTAATTTTAAAGTTGTTGTTTGTCTGTTGGCTACTTTATTACTTGCAGCGTGTGATCCTCTTGGTTTTCTTGATGGTGATTCAAAATCAACTTCCGGTGATAAATCAAGAACTGAATCTCGATGGAAATGTGTTGAGGTTTTTTCGCCAGACAGTTTTTTATGTACTCTTGGAAATCAATCCGTTACAGTTGAGCTTGAAAATGTAATTGTTCCGGGCAGTATCAGCCAATCTAATAAAAAAGAATTTGAGGAAGAAGTTTCTCTCTCGCCAAAAAGTTTAAAAAAATATGTTAAAGAAGCAAATGTCTTTGCATCAAATTTATTGTTTAATATGGATGTTTCCTTAGCACCATTCCCGAAAAAAAATGCCCGCAAATGCATAGCGAGGGTTACTGTCATTCCCGGTGGCGATGTTGAAGCAAGACTATTAAATGAAGGACTTGCGATACTTAAACGTGATGTAAAGCCGGTAGTTGAAGATAAATACATGTCTTACCAGCAAAAAGCTCTTGATTATGGAGAAGGTTTCTGGTCACAGTGCGTTGCTAATACAAATAATTTTGCGATAAATGTGACAGTTTCTTTGTCGTCGGCATACGAAAAGAAAGTTACAAGAAAAAATATTAAGAATTTACCGAAATATCATTCTCCTGATTTGTATAATGGACCAAAATTCACTGAGATTGAGGCATCATCAATTGAAGATATATCTAATATGGATATGAAACTCACTGCTGAAGCTTCAATAAAAATCAATAGTGCGCCAAAATTATATGAATTAACGTTAAGAATTCGCCCTCATGTAATTCAGAAAGAATTAAGCGGTCCATTAAGTACTTTCAAAAAATCTGTGTTA
>JAUVKG010000221.1 GCA_030596365.1 Chlamydiota bacterium
GCAAAAATGGCAATTGGGAAGAAAACAAATGGAAAGGACACACCCTCAGATTTCTTACCGGCCCGCTCAGAGGGGAGAAATTTCCAATTGTCGGCAATTCTAAGAAATCAATTACACTCGGTGAGAGGGATTCGAAATTCATCCCACGTTCTTCACCGAATAGAAAGCCGTTAAAACCAAATAAAGAAAATAAGTTTTCTATTGGTTCCGGCTATGCAACACCAATGTGTTATACAAGAAAGGGTGGTGAGTCTGCTGTTTGGACGTGGAAGAATGCAATTCCTTACAGCGGAACATATCATTTTTATATTCATGGATTGAATGACGCAATTGACACGACAGAATTTCTCGAGGAAAATAATAACGCGTCAGTTGATGTTGAACTCTGGAATTACAGAACAAAAGAATTTGACACTATCAAGCAGAAAGCAAAATATGGTAAACAAGACTCTTTTAACGCCGGGAAAATTAAACCTGAAAATATTTCCGGCGACGGTAGTTTGAAAATACGCCTTACTGCTCACAATGTCGCGGAAATAAACACAGATGATAAATCAGGCCAGACTTTGGTCGGTACAGGAGGTAAACAAACAGGTATAGCATGGTTTAATTATGCGATGATTACTCCGGTGCCCGTGCCCGGACGAGTGAATATTAATACTGCTCCACTACGTTTGCTTACAAGTTTACCGGGAATTAATTCCGGGATTGCGGAAAATATTTTCGATGGAATCGATCGAAGTGGTAAAAAAACTTTAAAACCCTATCAGTCCCTTGGAAATATGCTTAAAGTTAAAGGAATGACCCCGGAAATATTTGAAAGATGTGCGAATATCCTCGCACTTGACTCCAGCGCGTTTACAATAGAAGTAGAAGCAGAAATAGTAAGTCGCGCTTCCCAGCGCGAACATCCTGCTTTAAAAAATGGAGACATCAGAGATGAGGATATAATCGCTGCCCGGAGAAAACGTTTTATAATAAATTATAACAGAACTGAAGATAACAATATCAAATTCAGCCTTTTAGAGAAAAATTAATGAAAACAAAAATCAAAAAAACTATTGAAAAAAAATCTTCTGTGATTAACATATCACTTGACGGAAAATGGAAAGTCAGGGATGAAACACTTTCATGTAAAAATATCACTGGTCTTAAAAAAATAACTAAAACCCGCTCAGGATGGATGCCTGCCTTAATCCCGGGTGAAATACATCTTGACCTTATGCGTGCTGGTAAATTAAACGAACCATTAGTAAGTCTCAATGCCAGAGAAAGTCGTTGGCCAGAGAAACGTTCCTGGTGGTTTGTGAAATCTTTTGATGCTACCGCGTCATTCATTAAACATGAACGTCAGCAGCTTATATTCGATGGTTTGGATTTATATGCTCAGATATTCCTGAACGGAACACTCATCGGAGAGTCAAAAAATGCTTTTGTGCCTTGTATATTTGATGTAAAACATAAAATCAAAAAAGGTCCAAATACTCTCGTTGTAAGACTTACCTCAGGTGCTGAATTGGTGCCCAAAGTATTAAGACCCAAAGCTGCAAACAAAAAAGATGTTTACGGTGAACGAATGAAATTTAAGGGAATTAATCTTTTGCGTAAACCTCAGTTTACTTATGGATGGGATTGGGTCGATGCTCTTCCAAATATTGGGATTTGGCGCGGCGTCCGTCTTGAAGCACACTCAGGTATAGTTTTACATGATGTTCATCTCGATACGCAGATTGAAAAAAATGATGTGTTCCTTAATTCCAAAGTGATTATTGAAAACCTTCACCCGTGGAGTGAACTTAAAGGCAGGATGGAACTCACTATTACATCGCCCTCGAAAGAAAAGATTATCCATAAAATAAACTTTGACGCACAAGTTGGACGTTCAGCATTGGCATGCAAGTTAAAAATACCAAACCCGAAACTATGGTGGCCTAACGGTATGGGAGATCAACCGCTCTACCAAGTGACTGTACGCATTGTATGCGACGAAAAAGTGTGCGACAAGCGCGAAATGAATATCGGCCTTCGAACAGTAGAGATTGATAGTTCCTCCTCTCCTATAGCCGGCAAGCGTTTCTGCATTCAGGTAAATGGACAGGATGTTTTCTGCAAAGGTGGAAACTGGATTCCCGCAGATGCGATCATTGCCAGAGTTGACAAAAAAAAATATGATACCCTAATCGCGGAGGCGCAAAATGCTAACATCAATATGTTGCGAATCTGGGGTGGCGGTGTATATGAATCCCCCGACTTCTATAATGCATGCGACCGCATGGGCATACTGATTTGGCAGGATTTCATGTTCGCCTGTTCAGAATATCCGGATAGCGATCCAGATTTTCGCTCTGCCATCCGGGAAGAAGCAGAAAAGGTTGTAATGTCACTTCGCCATCATGCCTGCATTGCTCTCTGGTGTGGCAACAATGAGAATATTTGGGGATTAGATGAATGGTGGAACAATGGAAAAAGTTTTAGTGATAAAAATCTGAAATTAGGCGGCAGTATTCTTTATAATCAAATTCTACCGGATGTTTGTCAATCTCTTGATCCAAAACGACCTTACTGGCCGGGAAGTCCCTGCGGTGGAAAAGAACCGAACTCAGAAACCGCAGGAGATTGTCATTGGTGGACTCCATTCACTATGAACAAAGATATCAACCGGCGAATTAACCATGAAGTATTCGATGAATGTAAATCCCGATTTGTAAGCGAATACGGCGTGATCGGTCCATGTCACCTTGACTCAATTAAACAGTACCTGAGTTCGGAGGAACTCTACGTTGATTCTCCGGCATGGAAAGAACATACAAATGAATATGAAAAAGATACTATTCCGGCAGGTATCCGAAAGCACTATGCGGATCCTGAAAAATTAAGCATTTCAGATTATATTCTTTATGGTCAAATGTTCCAGGCTTTAATGTACGGTAAAACTATTGAATCTTTACGCTTTCGTAAAAAAGATCCGCATAACGATTGCCAGGGTGCTCTCATCTGGATGTTCAATGACTGCTGGGGTGAAACCGGCTGGACACCAATTGATTATTATTTGCGTAGAAAATCAAGTTATTATTGGATTAAAAACGCCTGTGAACCGGTAAAAACAATTATTCGCAAACGTGAAAATCATTTGGTTACCCGTATAGTAAATGACACATTGAAAAAATTAAAACTTAATGTCCATTATGGATGGATGCGTGTGGATGGTTCGAATTCAAAAATGAAATCAAAAACAATTTGTATTGATGCGAATAGTATGGTAGAAATAGGAAAAGAAATGATTGCCGGTAAGAAGGTAATGAATCCACGTGAATGGATTTATGCCGCGTATTTAACTCAGGAAAATACCGTTGTCTGTACATCCACCTGGCTTCTCGTACCGTATCGCGAACTCACACTTCCGGAATCTGACATTCGCATTACAGTCAAAGGGAAAAAAATCCAACTCATCAGCAAGACATACTGTCACGGCGTACATTTCAGGGACAATGGCAAGGCGGTACTTTCTGACAATTATTTTGATTTACTGCCTGGTGTTCCTAAATCAATAACATGTTTAAGTTCGAGAGATCCTAAAAAAATTAAATTTCATAAGTTGTTTGATTAGAGAAATAATACTAATAAATTGTATTAAAATGAACCGAAAAGAAAATTTAATCGCGGCTTTTGAACATAGACAACCGGAAACCGCTGTTCCCATCTGGGAACTCGAATTCCATCCTTGGGACGCTATGTCCGGTAAACACGTTGTTCTAGGTAAAGAATTCGAAAATCTACCTTCGGAAAAAAAAGAAAAAACTCTGTATTCTAACGCCGAAATTATGCTTTCGGTTTCTGAAGAAATGAACTTCTCGGCATTGACCGTTCCGGTTCATTATTGGGAACATTCGCCCGGACACATTGCTTATTTTGTCTTGCCTGAAGAAGGCCGGCACAGACAAATCGAAATTTTAAATGAATTAAAACCTGATGATTTGATGCTTATCGCTGCTTCAGGCGGAGTTCTTGCCGCCGACTATTCTCTCGATTTTTGTTATAAACTTGTTGACGCACCGGAAGAAATTGATAAGATGGCTGAAGATGCTTACAATTACGCAATTGAAGCGGCAAAAAAATATCGCGATTGCGGCGTGGAAGCTGTTTTTACAGCTTCCGATGTTGCTGATAACTCAGGACCGTTTTTCAATCCCGAACAAATGAAACGTTGGATTATCCCATATCTGACTAAATTCGCGGAATCAATTCGCAAACTTGGTATGTATTCGATTCTTCATTCTGACGGCGATTTGGTAAAATATATTGATGATATTGCAAATACAGGTGTTGACGCGTTGCAGGCAATCGATCCGACTGCCGGAATGGACATGCAATCGACAAAAAATGTCGTTGGCAATCGACTTTGTTTGTGTGGCAACATAGACTGCGCACTTTTTTTAATGGGAACTCCTGAAGATGTTTTTAATTCTACAAAAGAATTGTTGACAACTTGTAAAAACGGCGGTGGACTCGCACTCGGTGCTTCTAACGCTGTCCAGCCGGACGTTCCACCGGAAAATTATCGTGCGATGATAGAAGCCTGGAAAGAGTTTGGGAAGTATTGATATGGAGTGCAGGAATAAAGACTCGCGCGAAAAATTAACAAAAATAGCGAGTCATTTACTGCGCTGTTGCATTAGCAACAGAAATTTTCGCGAAAGACAAGAAACCGAAAACTAATTATTAGCAAAAAGGATATAATTTATTTTCGCATCAAGCGAAAATAAATTAACGCAACAAATGATTTTTTATTTCCGATAAGTTTACGAAAAAATCTTTATTGTTGCACTCCATATTGAAGGTGGATTTACCGAAAGATTATACAAAGTAAGAAAACAAACAAGAAATAATCAATCATGATGAAAAAAAATATGTCCATTAGGTCCACTTCGCCCTGTGGAGTCTTACTCCATCAGGGTCAGTCCATAATGTCCATTCTGTCCATTCTGTCAATTCTGTCCATTAATGCCTTCGCTCTAAAAATCGACAAAACAGATGCTGCTCTCTACGAACGCGTAACTCTCCGCCCTGAAATCACAAACGTTTATTCCAATCCCTTCGATTCCGAAGAAATAAAAGTTGATGCGGAAATAATTTCACCTTCCGGCAAAAAATGGTTGGCACCAGGTTTTTATATTCAGCCTTACACCGGGAAAATGGTAAACGGAAAAGAAATAATTGAAAAATCCGGGAATCCTGAATGGCAGGTCAGACTTTCTTTCAACGAACCCGGAAAACATAAAATAAAAATAATCGCAAAAGATAAAAATGGAATCAGGACGCTGGGGACCCGAAATTCTCCGGGC